>NZ_JBHULB010000009.1:0-1330 GCF_042684265.1 Croceitalea marina
GTTTACAGTACGTATTTTATAATTCAGTAGGTCAGAATGTAGTGGTCAACTAAAATTGGCCACGGTTTTAGAGTTTTCCCAATACAGTCGTTCAGACTCATTAGGTGTCAGCCCACCATTATATTGATGTGGCCTGAGTTGGCTGTAGTAGCCCGTGATGTATCGAGTTATATGTTCTCTCGCTTCGCTAAAACTCCGATAACCCGACACTGGTATCCATTCTGTCTTTAGGCTTCTGAAGAACCGCTCCATCGGACTATTGTCCCAACAATTACCTCGCCTAGATAAGCTTTGCTTGATTTGATGACGCCACAACAGTTGCCGGTAAGAACGACTGGTGTAATGACTTCCTTGGTCGCTGTGGAACATCACGCCTTTGGGTTTACCTCGTAATTCAAACGCCATAGAGAGTGCCTTTCCTGTCAACTTACTATCAGGCGATACTGACATCGCCCAACCAATTGGCTTTCTCGCGAACAAGTCGATGACAACAGCAAGATACATCCAGCGCTGCCCCGTCCAGACATACGTTACATCACCGACCCAGACTTGGTTGGGAGCGGTAACGGTAAATTGTCGAGATAGATGGTTTGGGATCTCNAATTGTCGAGATAGATGGTTTGGGATCTCTACGTGCTCTTGTGATGCCTTTCGATAACGGTGCTTCGGTGTTTGGCAGCTTACCAACCCTAATAATTTCATCATTTTAGATGCTCGATAACGGGTAAGTTTTATACCTTGAGCCGTTACCATGTCGGCAATGCTTCTCGCACCAGCAGAGCCGTTGCTTGCCGTATGAACTTCTTTAATAAGACTTTTTAGCTTCACCAACTCTGGAGAAACACGCTGAGGGCGACAACGCCAGTATTTGTAACTACTGCGGTGAACACTGAACACATGACACAGGGTGGTTACGTTAAAGCTCTGCCTGAGTTTCTCGATTATCGAGAGTTGTTCAGTGAGTCCGACATCAAGAGAGCTGTAGCCTTTTTTAATATTTCGTTGTGCTCTTCAAGGCGAGCAAGTTTCTTCTTCAGCTCTCGTATCTCAATTTGCTCTGGTGTCATTGGTGAGGCTTGAGGAGCTACTCCCTTTCTTTCTTGCTTGAGCTGCCTTACCCACTTATCCATTGTCGATTTACCCACACCCATGGCTTTTGCAGCTTCAACAACGGTGTAGTTTTGGTCGAGAACAAGTTGCGCTGCTTCGAGCTTGAATTCCGCACTGAAAGTACGTCTGGTACGCTTAGTCATAGTTTCACCTGTCATGCTATGAGGTGTATCTTAACACCTCTAATCAGGTGGCCAAATTCACTATGCCACTACAAATA
>NZ_JBHULB010000010.1:0-3191 GCF_042684265.1 Croceitalea marina
TGATGGTTTTGAAGCATACGCTTCGAGCTATGATTGCTCTTTAACAATTTGGAAAGCTGACGAATAACAACAATCCCCTTATCTTTTGATAAGCGTTGTTATTCAAATAAAAGTTCTCAAATCCTATATCTCTTAGAGATGTAGGTACCAAAATACACATTCAAGTGTTCTTGGGAATAACGTCTTAGGATGTTGTTCATATTTGAGTCCGGCAAAATCGAAATGTCTCTCGCTCATTCAAATAATGAGAGACACAAACCTTGGTTGCTTATTTGTCTTCACTTTAAAAAGTGAAATCAAATGGGCCATACGCAAGACCCTTTGGGGTTGTATGGTTAAGTGACTAAGCGTACACGGTGGATGCCTTGGCAGTCAGAGGCGATGAAGGACGTACTAACTTGCGATAAGCGTAGATGAGGCAGTAAGAGCCACTTGAGTCTACGATTTCCGAATGGGGAAACCCAAGTGCATAAGCACTTATCTTGCAGTGAATACATAGCTGTAAGAGGCGAACTCGGGGAACTGAAACATCTAAGTACCCGAAGGAAAAGAAATCAACCGAGATTCCGACAGTAGCGGCGAGCGAAATCGGATTAGCCCTTAAGCTTTTAATGATGCAGGTGAACAAGCTGGAAAGCTTGGCAATAAAGGGTGATAGCCCCGTAGCCGCTCCATCATTTTNTCCAAGGCTAAATACTCCTGACTGACCGATAGTGAACCAGTACCGTGAGGGAAAGGCGAAAAGAACCCCTGTGAGGGGAGTGAAATAGAACCTGAAACCGTGTACGTACAAGCAGTAGGAGCACCTTCGTGGTGTGACTGCGTACCTTTTGTATAATGGGTCAGCGACTTATATTCAGTGGCAAGGTTAACCGTATAGGGGAGCCGTAGGGAAACCGAGTCTTAACTGGGCGATTTAGTCTCTGGATATAGACCCGAAACCGAGTGATCTAGCCATGGGCAGGTTGAAGATTGAGTAACATCAATTGGAGGACCGAACCGACTAATGTTGAAAAATTAGCGGATGACTTGTGGCTAGGGGTGAAAGGCCAATCAAACTCGGAGATAGCTGGTTCTCCCCGAAAGCTATTTAGGTAGCGCCTCGGACGAATACTACTGGGGGTAGAGCACTGTTAAGGCTAGGGGGTCATCCCGACTTACCAACCCTTTGCAAACTCCGAATACCAGTAAGTACTATCCGGGAGACACACGGCGGGTGCTAACGTCCGTCGTGGAGAGGGAAACAACCCAGACCGCCAGCTAAGGTCCCAAATTATTGCTAAGTGGGAAACGATGTGGGAAGGCTTAGACAGCTAGGATGTTGGCTTAGAAGCAGCCATCATTTAAAGAAAGCGTAATAGCTCACTAGTCGAGTCGGCCTGCGCGGAAGATGTAACGGGGCTAAGCAATAAACCGAAGCTGCGGCAATGCAATTTATTGTATTGGGTAGGGGAGCGTTCTGTAAGCGGTTGAAGGTGTGTGGTAACGCATGCTGGACGTATCAGAAGTGCGAATGCTGACATGAGTAACGATAAAGGGGGTGAAAAACCTCCTCGCCGGAAGACCAAGGGTTCCTGTCCAACGTTAATCGGGGCAGGGTAAGTCGACCCCTAAGGCGAGGCCGAAAGGCGTAGTCGATGGGAAACGGGTTAATATTCCCGTACTTCTTACAATTGCGATGGGGGGACGGAGAAGGCTAGGTGGGCCTGGCGACGGTTGTCCAGGTTCAAGTGCGTAGGCTTAAGAGTTAGGTAAATCCGGCTCTTTTTAAGGTCGAGACACGATGTCGAGCCACTACGGTGGTGAAGTCATTGATGCCATGCTTCCAGGAAAAGCCTCTAAGCTTCAGATTGTAAGGAATCGTACCCCAAACCGACACAGGTGGTCGGGTAGAGAATACCAAGGCGCTTGAGAGAACTCGGGTGAAGGAACTAGGCAAAATGGTACCGTAACTTCGGGAGAAGGTACGCTTCTGACGGTGAAGTCTCTTGCAGATGGAGCTATCGGAAGTCGCAGATACCAGGTGGCTGCAACTGTTTATTAAAAACACAGCACTGTGCAAAATCGTAAGATGACGTATACGGTGTGACGCCTGCCCGGTGCCGGAAGGTTAATTGATGGGGTTAGACTTCGGTCGACGCTCTTGATCGAAGCCCCGGTAAACGGCGGCCGTAACTATAACGGTCCTAAGGTAGCGAAATTCCTTGTCGGGTAAGTTCCGACCTGCACGAATGGCGTAATGATGGCCACGCTGTCTCCACCCGAGACTCAGTGAAATTGAAATCGCTGTGAAGATGCAGTGTACCCGCGGCTAGACGGAAAGACCCCGTGAACCTTTACTACAGCTTGGCACTGAACATTGAGCCTACATGTGTAGGATAGGTGGGAGGCTTTGAAGTAATCACGCCAGTGGTTATGGAGCCATCCTTGAAATACCACCCTTGTATGTTTGATGTTCTAACTTGGTCCCCTAATCGGGGATGAGGACAGTGCCTGGTGGGTAGTTTGACTGGGGCGGTCTCCTCCCAAAGAGTAACGGAGGAGCACGAAGGTGGGCTAATCACGGTTGGACATCGTGAGGTTAGTGCAATGGCATAAGCCCGCTTGACTGCGAGAATGACAATTCGAGCAGGTGCGAAAGCAGGTCATAGTGATCCGGTGGTTCTGAATGGAAGGGCCATCGCTCAACGGATAAAAGGTACTCCGGGGATAACAGGCTGATACCGCCCAAGAGTTCATATCGACGGCGGTGTTTGGCACCTCGATGTCGGCTCATCACATCCTGGGGCTGAAGTCGGTCCCAAGGGTATGGCTGTTCGCCATTTAAAGTGGTACGCGAGCTGGGTTTAGAACGTCGTGAGACAGTTCGGTCCCTATCTGCCGTGGGCGTTGGAGAATTGAAAGGGGCTGCTCCTAGTACGAGAGGACCGGAGTGGACGAACCTCTGGTGTTCGGGTTGTGTCGCCAGACGCATTGCCCGGTAGCTAAGTTCGGAATTGATAACCGCTGAAAGCATCTAAGCGGGAAGCAAGCCTTGAGATGAGTTCTCCCTGGCACTTTAAGTGTCCTAAAGGGTTGTCGTAGACTACGACGTTGATAGGCAGGGTGTGTAAGCGTTGTGAGGCGTTGAGCTAACCTGTACTAATTGCCCGTGAGGCTTAACCATACAACACCCAAGGGGTTTTGTGGGC
>NZ_JBHULB010000011.1:0-189237 GCF_042684265.1 Croceitalea marina
TCTTTAAAATGTAATCTACAGGCCTCCTCGTCCCCGAAATGAGCACTAAACGTAAATAAATTCATAAGCCAAGTGATTTAGGTTCAGTCAAATATAATAAATTATGAGTAATTACGGATATTCAATTATTTTTTAAACCCCGTGAATGTTAACATACTATTATTCACTTTTGAATGGCTACCTTCGGATTTAAATACTTTACTATAATTTTTATATCTATTGAAAAGATTAATTCTCCACTTAAAACACATTTTACTCAATGTTCTTTTTACAAGACAAATTAATTCGATTCTTATTTTGTTTTAATCTTCTCATTCTTGAAATAAAAAAATTTTCCTTTTTGGCCTTCAGTTTATTATAAACAGTTGAGTCAAATGTGATTAACATCCATCAAATTGCACATGTTAGAAATACTCAAAACATCTTCCTATCTTCTCGTATATCCTTATAGAGAGTGCTTCTTAAAAAAACAGTTATTTTTTCAACGCCCCGCTAAAATCTAAAATAACCTTATTGTCAAGCTCATTTAGATTTTTAAATTCTTTGTGAGCAACCAAAATTGCAATAACATCTGCTTCTTTGACTGCAACTGAAACATCGGTTAGTTTAAATACATTGTGATCATCAATATTAGGCTCAACAATATAATAATCCTCGTTATTGGCATCTTGTAAGACACGCTGAACTATGTATTTGGCAGGGGACTCCCTTAAATCATCAATGTTCGGTTTAAAGGCTAAACCTAAAAGCGCAACTTTTGGTTTTCTGCCATGACGTAATTCAAATTCTAGTTTGGTTGAAACAATTTTTTCAGCGCACCAGAAAGATTTATAATTATTTACCTCTCTTGCTTTTCCAATTATTCTAGATTCCATAGGATATTCGGCAACTATGAAATATGGGTCAACGGCAATGCAATGTCCACCAACGCCACATCCAGGTTGTAATATATTTACTCTTGGATGTTTATTGGCCAAGTTAATTAATTCCCAAACATCAATATCGGCCTTATCACAAATAAGAGAAAGTTCATTTGCAAAAGCAATTTGCACATCCCTTGATGAGTTTTCTACTAGTTTACACATTTCTGCGGTTCGAGCATTAGTTTCATGCAATTCTCCGGTAACGTATTTACGATAAAAATCTACAGCTTTTTTTGTACTCTTATCATCTATGCCTCCAATAACACGGTCGTTATTTACAAGTTCATACATGACATTACCAGGTAAAACCCGTTCTGGACAGTATGCAATAAAAATCGCCCCTTTTAATTCGGGTCTTTCCTCATAAATCAAGTTCATCATTTTCTCAGTAGTGCCTACTGGGGAAGTTGATTCTATGATGTATGTGTCACCTTTTTTTAATAGGGGTATTATATTCTTGGTAGCAGATTCCACATAGGAAATATCTGGTTCATGGTTATTTTTAAAAGGGGTAGGTACTACTATCAAATAAGTGTTTGCTATTACAGGTTCGGTACTTGCCTTTAAAAATCCATTTGAAACTGCTTGCGAAACAGCTTCTCCTAAATCGGGTTCTACGATATGTATTTCTCCCCGGTTTATGGTATCTACCACATTTTGGTTGATATCTACACCATGAACTTTTGTACCACCTTGAGCTATTAGTGCCGCAGTTGGCAATCCAATATAGCCTAAGCCAATCATTACTACTTCTGGTTGTTGCATTATGTTAAGTTTGTTATAAATTCTACAATTTTTTTACAGGCTTTACCATCTCCATAAGGGTTATGTAATTTACTCATGGATTTATACCTTTCTACGTCGTTTAGCAAACTATTGGCCTCGCTAACGATTTTATGAGTGTCTGTTCCTACTAAGATAACGGTGCCGGCATCAACTGCTTCTGGTCGCTCTGTAGTATCTCTCATTACCAATACTGGCTTTCCTAAACTAGGTGCTTCTTCTTGTACGCCACCGCTATCGGTAATAATAAGTTCTGCTTTGTTCATTAACCAAACAAAGGCCGGATAAGCCAATGGTTTAATTAGTTTTACATTAGACAGATTTCCTAAAATTTCATGTACAGGTTTGAGTACCTTTGGGTTTAAGTGAACAGGATATACGATTTGCACTTCTGGGTTACTGGCAACAATTTCTTTTAAAGCATTACAGATATTTATAAAGCCTTGTCCATGATTTTCACGTCTATGCCCAGTAACCAGCACAATTTTTTTATCAAAATCTAAGGTTTGTTTTAACTCTTCTATTTCCTTATCCTCCAAGTTTTTCACTTTTGAAGAACTTTCTAAGAGCGCATCAATAACCGTATTTCCGGTAATTAAAATAGATGCTTTAGTTATATTTTCTCTCAATAGGTTCTCTTGAGAAGTAGTAGTAGGGGCAAAGTGGTAGTCTGCAATTCGACCAGTAATTGATCTGTTAATTTCTTCAGGGAAAGGAGCATATTTGTTAAAGGTTCGCAGCCCAGCTTCGACATGGCAAACTTTTGCTCCTGCATAAAAGCCAGCGATACTTGCAGCCATGGTAGTTGTTGTATCTCCATGTACATATACAAAATCTGGCTTAAACGATTCTAATACCGTCTGTAGCTCTGTTATTATTGCTGCTGTTAGTCCGTAAAGATTTTGCCCGGGTTTCATTAAATCTAAATCAAAGTCTGGCGTAATTTCAAAAAAATCGAGTACTTGATCTAGCATTTCGCGGTGTTGCGCTGTTACACAAACCTTAGTTTCAAAAGCATTAGATTTCTTAAACTCTTTTACTAAAGGAGCCATTTTAATGGCTTCTGGTCGTGTTCCAAAAATTATAAGGTTCTTTTTTTTCATGGATGAAAGATTTCTTTTTCTTTTACTAAGAGTTTGTTTTTATTAGTTCTTTTAAACACTATTTTATTTGCGAGCTACTTTTTTAATTTCATTTAAATACTTAAGCGCCAATTTATCTCGATCAAAATGTTCTTTGGCATGATTATATCCATTTAAACCTTGTTCAGTCATATCGTGTTCCCCTCTAAGATAACTTCGGATTTTTTCTGCTATATCATTAGCATTTTCAGGTTCTGCAAAAACACCACATTGCGCATCTTCAATGAGTTCTCTAGAAACACCATCAATTGCCAAAAGGATAGGCCTTTTACAGGACATATAGTCAAATGTTTTGTTTGAATAAATGGTCTTAAAAGTATCAACCTTCTTTAATACTGCGGTACCTAGTTCAGATGCAAGTATATATTTGAAAGCCTTTTCTTTATCTACATATCCTATAAAACGAACATTTTTTAAGTTTCTCTTTTTAACTTCTTTAATTAATATGTCTTTTGTAGGTCCTCTTCCAATAAGTTGTATGAGTACATTGGTGTCAGTAAGCTTTTCAGCTGTGTGAATAAGTTGAATTAAATGGTTTGCGAGACCATGTGCGCCAATATATGTGATTACAAACTTGTCGTCAATCCCCTCTTCTTTTCGGAATTTTTCACGGTTAAAGTTTTGTGCAACTTTTTCTGCTAAACTGAAATCTGCAGCATTGGGAATATAAATTATCTTCTCTTTAGGTATGCCCTTCTTAATTAATTTCTCTCTAAAAGCAGGTGTAAGAACATTGATTAATTTTGAGTTGCGATATATGAAAGCCTCAAATTTATAAGAGAACTTTATTAAAGCAGAATTACTTATCACGCCTGTGTCTATGGCAGATTCCGGCCATAAATCTCGCACTTCAAAAATCAATGGGATTCTTTTTAACTTCGATAATATATAAGCAGTGATTCCTACAAAAAGTGGAGGAGAGGTGACCACAAGGGCATCATATTTACCTTTTACTAAAAATAAACCTGCCCAAGTACTTGAAAAAACGAAAGAAAAATATGCCCATAACCTTCCCAAAAAATTCACATCATATTGCTCTGATACATGACACCTGTAAACGTCTATATTTTTTTCAAAATCTTTTTCTAGATAGAAAAATTTTCCTTTATATCTTGGATCTACTTTTTTTGATCCTTCTAACATCCCAGCTATAACGGATATTTGATGCCCTTCCTCTGCCCAAATTTTGGTCATTTGATTAAACCGGACACCTCCACCTTCATTTTTTCCCAAAAAATATTGATGTATTAATAATATCTTCATTTTGACTTAATTTCAATTGTTGTTTCAAAACTAGTTTCTGACTTATAGGTGTGCCTAATTGAAGATTCTATTTCTCCATAGTAATTAGAACACCATTTTTCTTCAATTATTGGATTAAGAAGGTTTCCATCATAATCTTTACAAATAATATCAATTTGACTATATGTTTTGGGATTGAAATGCCAATAAAGTTGTGCGGTTAAATTTTCAGCATTTTGGAATGAATCTAAAACAGTCCATTTACTCTTACCCTTATTTTTACTTAGGGACCTTTTATGAATAATCTTATTTCCCAATTCAGGGAATCCTTGGAATTGACCAGTAAATGAATAGGAGTTAGTCGATTCTGAAAGGCTAGCCTTTGCTTTTTTAGTCCAATAATTCCAAATAAACCTAATTCCCTTTAACATCTGATTCTTGCCATTAATTGATACTGTATTATGTCCATGGCAACTTGAGAAAAATTGGCTAAATTCTTTTGTGGTATTGTATTTATAGGATCCTGTATCCCAAATATAATTTTCACCATCTACCCATATATCGACGTGCAAATTGTCAGCATCTCCTGGCCTGTCTTTGTATTGTGCACATTTTAGAAAAGTCTTGGTAGAACCGTCATTTATAACAAAATTTCCACCTAAAGGAAAAGAGGCCAAATTGTTATATTCTTGGGTAATTACTTTTGAATTATTCACTCCATACCACTGCTGACTTTCATCATGTTTTGTAACTTCATTATAGAGTATAGCACTTAAATCATTCAATTGTGATGTGTATACCCGGTAATCATCACTGGTTAGCTTGAAAAAAAGTGCGCCATCATTAGCCCCATAATTAGGAAGTTTTCCACTTTCAATATCTTGACATTGCCTTAAAAAGTATAAGGACTTCTTAGCCCTGTCGTAAACAGTTGAATTAAGCCGAGAATTATGAATTTCACCAAGCTTGATTCCCCAGGTGAGTAGTTGAATGGCAACCCGATGGTAATTCATGGAAAACTGCAGGAATGTCCCATCCTCATAAATCTGATAAGCGATTTCTTCTTGTAACCACTTTTTACCTTTTACGGACCATTTTTTGGTATCAGGCAAAAACGGAAATAGTATACCTCCCAAAAAGAGCATAAGTGTTTCGGTTAGAGCGTGGTTATTTCGCACAGCAATTCTAGAGAAGTTGATGTTGTTGTATACATGATGTAACTGCCAGTAGATAGCATTCATGATTGCATTAAATCTTTCCTCTGTTAATTCTTCAGAATTTCTGTAATAATATAGCGCAAAAGTCCAATTGAGAATCCTTAAACTTATCTCCTGACTGCACCTATAGTTGGGCCCCAAATTTATCGGATTATGAACCAGAAATGATTCAATTTCGCTGAATACCAATTTGGAACAGTCTTTATCAAAATGATAATCATAACGAATAATGTCGTATAAGAAAGAAAATCGCGCCTTCTCCCAAACGTATTTAATATCTCCTGCCTGTTTAGAAAGGTCTACTATTTGGGACCAGTGCTTTAATTCATATTGATATCCTGTATCGGGATTAGTAATCCAATCATAGTCTTTTCCCAATGTTAATTTTGTTCTGCTAAAATAAGTGTAGGTGTTATTATGAATTTCGTTAAAGACTTCCTTAAGTTTAGAATGCGGATTCTTAGTAATTTTCAATGATTCTTTAGACTCAAAGAAAAATTTTGGAGCGTTCTTTTTCCATTCATCCAAGGTTACCGAGCAATTAACGAATTCAGGTTGTGTAGGAAATCTGGACTTTAAAAGTCCCGTTCTCCTTCGAAATTCATAGGATGATCGGAATAGGGTATAGCGCATACCCATATTACTAATAGTATTAATTAATGATGAAATTTTCACAGTTTAGGAGATACTTTTTAAAGTTTATTATTTAGTTCATTAAAAAATAAGTGTAAACTTAATTCGGATATAATTAATAACTTAAGAAAACAGATAATAACTTCAAAAAGTTAGATAAACTGATGCGTTTGAACATCAAAACGATAGTTTAGTCTTATATATTGTATAATTTGCTTAGCTCTGAGACAGCTTTTCTTTAAAAAGGAAATTAGATATGGTATTGAAAGGACGAGGAATTTAGAATTAGAAACATATAGTCAAATAGCTTTACAATAAAATTTTATCTGCACGTAATTTATAACGTGTTTAAAGTCCTATCTACTTCAATGATTTGTCATCAGTGGGATTGGGATAAGGAATTTTTTTTTACTTGTTATTAAGAAGTATGGTATTTATTAATTTGGCCTGATATTCGGCATTGTATTTTTCCCTTATAATTTTATTGCAATTACTTCTCATTAATTCTTCTGGTGTGTCTCTATTTTCAATAATCCATTGCTTAGTTTTTAAAGCTAGATCGGAAATAGAATTTCTTTTAAAAAGCATACCGTTAATGCCAGGCTCAATAGATTCATATTCAGGCATTTGATAATTGAAATCATCATGGGACAGAACAGGGATTCCATTACCTAATGCGGACATTGCTGTTAATCCTACTTCACCTGGAGATACACAAAGACTACTTATATTAAATAATAGTTCAAGTTCTTCTTTCTTAAAAGAAGCTCCATAAAAATGGCAATAATTCGTAAGATTTAACTCTTGAGCTAAGCTTTCTAAGTCCTTTCGGGCCTCGCCTTCTCCTACAAAAAGCACATTAACTTTAAAGTCTTCTTCGACCAAAATATGAGCCGCTTGTAGAATCTGATTTAATCTTTTGACATAGGTAAGCCGGCCTACAAATATGATTATAGGCAAATTTGGATATTTAAATAGTTGCTGTTTAGTATGGTTCCTTGTTTCAATAGTAATTTCATTTTTTTTAATCAAATCATCAATTCTTCCCGTTGAGTTGTATATGACATGTAGCTTTCTTTCAGGAAAGCCATTTTTGACCATAACCGCCTTGGCTTTATGACCATATAAGAGAATCCCATCACTAAGTCCATAAAAAACCTTCCTAAGCTTCCATTTCCAATCCTTTTTTGTGGTTATCACGCCATGGGTCCACTGATAAACTTTTTTACCTGTCAGTTTAAGATAAAAGATTGCTAACCATGTAGAAAGGTAGTATGCGTTACCTAAGAAAATAACGCTATCGAACTTTTCTTTACTCAAAAGCGAGAATAAGCCAGATTGCCAAAGAATAGCCTCTTTATATATCCATCTGTTTTTAACAAATTTCCAAAGGAGACCACCATCTTCTATATTTTTACTTGCTAGATCCGGGTTTATTTTCTTAATATCGTTTCCGGAATCAGAGTCTGAAATCAGCGTATATCTAATATCAGTCGATTTCATAAGTTCTTGTAAGACGGGTAATCTATAGTGGGCAAAATAAGGATATATTATCGCCACATTTTTTATTGATTTGTCCAAATGGTTCATGTTTTGGCATTGGTGTTTAAAAGATTAAGACCTTCACAGTTCCTATAACTAAAAACATTCGCAATATAATTATTCAAAATAAAAAGCACATGATAATATATTTTCAAATCCATATTTTTATTGTTTAGGTTTAAGTAGAAAACAGTTTATTATCGTTTAAATTGTAAGAATTCAGCTGTATTTTTCTTTCAAGTTATTTCCCAAAAAGTCATTACTTATATGAGTATATAGCATACAGATAGTATTTTAGAATTGTATTAAAGTAGGTTGAATTAGTTTAATCTTCTTTTGTTCGATAAAACTAGTTTTTAATCTATTAAGTCGGTGTTTCTACCTATTTTTTAATTTATTTTGCATCTTCGATGCTTAATGCCCTTAAATAAATTATGATAAGGACTCTCAATATTATCAATGATTATTCATTATATCTTCTTGTATTTTCTGTTACGTTTGAGACTTGGGACCCCTTTCAATTAGTTGGTACGGTTTCGGTCACATTTCTAACAACAATATTATATTTAGGAACTTGGGTTCCCTTAATATCTAGGAATTTCGACTTTTTACCTTTTAAAAGGTTTGTTATCCCCCTTTTTCTGCTAATCGTGTTTGGTTTTATTTGCTCCGCCATAAACTCGGAGTATATAAACTCATTAATATATGCCTTCAACTACAGAACACTTCTTTTGATTGTATTAATGACATTTATTGCCGCCCATCTCTATTGTAAACCCGAAATTTCACCGATAGTATTAAATACCTACATAGCTAGCATGCTTTTGGTTTTTTTATTGGTGTCACTGGGACAAGGTGTAACTTATTCCAATGGTAGATTGTTGTTGTTTGGTGAGAATCCCAATATGATGGGGGCAAAAGCTGCTATAGCTTTCTTGATTACTATTTCAAAATTGATAAGTGATTTTTCTTTTAAAAGGGCCATAATAATATTGGGCATTTGTATCCCATTTATAAGTCTTACAGCTATTTCTGGCTCGCGTGGTGCTCTTGTATCTATGTTTTTGGGACTTTTTGTTTTGTTGTATTTTAGAAGAACAAGTGTTGTTAATAAATGGGCACTGCTAATTTTTGCTTCGCTAGTCTCCATAATGCTCATAACGTATTTATTGGAAACAAATCCTATTATGGCCGAACGTTTCATGAGTACCGTAGAAACAGGTGATACTGGAAGAAATGGACTATGGGATGCAGCGTTTAATATAATTAAGGATAATATTTTCATTGGCGCTGGTTTTGAAGGTGTCAAGCCCATGATGTTAGCCTATTCTGGAGCGTCTATGAACCCTCATAACATCTTTCTCTATATATTTATTGCATGTGGCCTTCCTGGAATAATTTTATTTCTAATTTTTTTGATCCGTTTGGCAAAATTGCTGTTCTATCATTTTAAGAAGAGCGGAAATTCCTTAAACCTTGTTTTATTTATCATTGTCATCTTTAATATGTCTAAACAGGGTGGGAGCATAGGAAAAATATTGTTCTGGTTCTTTTTTGCAGTTTTAATTGGTTCCACTGTGAACATGTTATCTATAAATGAACTTAAAAAAATACGGAATGAAGATATTAGTAGTATCCAATAACTATCCATCGCTGGAGAACCCTACTCGGGGTGTATTTGTTTACAATTTGATACAACATTTTTGTAGGCTAGGGCATGAGGTATCTGTGATTTGCCCAAAGAATATTTTATCCGAGGGGTCCAAAAAAGTTGAATCGTATGGTATAGAAAGCTGCAAAGTTTATCGCCCGTTTATCTTTTCCGCCTCCAATAAGCAAATAGGCTCCTTCAATACCTATCAGGTTACTGAGTTGGTGCAGATTAAAGGTGTACAAAGGACTGTTAGAAAGCATAATCTAAAATTTGATTTTGTATATGCTCACTTTATGATGAATGGTATTATCGCTGTAAATGCACTTCAAAAGTATAATAAACCTATTTTCGTAGCAATTGGTGAAAGTGATTTAATTGGATTAACTAAGATGTATCCTGAAGATTACTTCAAAGAAAACATCAAAAAAATAAAAGGTTTTATTGCGGTTTCAAATAAGTTAAAAGATCAATTAATTGGTTTTGGGATTTCTCGCAATAAAATATTTATGAAACCTAATGCAGTTGATCTTACTAAATTCTACCAAAGGGATAAAGCGGAAATGAGAAAGAAATATAGGCTACCCACGGAGCTTAAATTAGTTGCATTTGTAGGTAGGTTTTTGCCTCACAAGGGACCTTTACGTGTATTGAAAGCTGTTGAAAATTTAGACAATGTTGGAGTACTTTTTATGGGTACTGGACCTCAGGAGCCGATTGGTTCTTCTGTTGTTTTCAACGAAAGTGTGCCTTCTTATCAAATACCCGAATTATTATCGGCGGCTGACATTTTTGTTCTCCCTACTGAAAGAGAAGGATCATGTAATGCAATTGCAGAGGCTATTGCTTGCGGATTACCTGTTGTGTCTTCAAAAATCCCGGAAGTAATGGATCAATGTCATTCTTCTTTTTCTATTTTGGTAAATCCCTTGGATGTAAAAGCTATAGAAATGGCTATAGATTCGATTCTAAGTGATGAGGAAAAAAGAGAAGAAATGTCTAAGAACGCCTTGGAATACTCAAAGAATTTTGAAATTGGTGAAAGAGCCGCAAGCATTCTCAACTTTATTAAAGAAACAATTGAAGCATAAAATAAACGGACATTAGGTTAAAGAGTTAATAAGACTTTTGGATTAATCACACAAAGCATACTTAATAGCAATTAAATTATAAACGGCTACATACTAGCGCCGTAATTTGAAACGATTTTTGTGTTTATTTGGTCATAGTCTCATTAAAAAGAACTAACTAGTATAAGATAAATTGATATAGCACGTTTATAATGATGTAAATGTAAAAAATGTACTAAACGGATTTGATATTCTCAAGAATTGTTCCAGCATTATTTTTTTAATTACCTCATATTTTAAAGCCTAGGAAAAGGTGAAAAACTTTAAAAATAAAGAATCAAGAAAACCTTATGGAGGAAAGAAAAACTATCATCTATATCATGTCTAATGAACGGTCTGGATCTACTCTTATTGAGAATATACTTTCAAAATCTTCCCAAATAGTTTCGGTAGGGGAAACATATCTTTTAAGTGGCTATATTCATAAAATAGGACCTGGAAGTACTTGGGATTGGAATTGTTCTTGTGGAGATAGTTTATTAGAATGTGATTTTTGGAATAAGGTATATCGAAAACTGAATATTTTAAACCCTCTAGATATAACAAATACTAAGATTGTATACCCTAAATGGAAGAATAAGGATAAGCAAAAATCAGATAATTTCCGGGCTGTTTCTTTGATGAACCAGATTTATAATGCCGTCTTTGAAACCACAAATTGTAACATATTGGTCGACTCTTCAAAGAAACCATTTCATGGTAAATCTCTTTATAAAAATTCTCCCTTTAATTTTAAATTTATCTATTTAAAAAGAGATTTGCGTGCGGTATCAATTTCAAAGCAAAAATGGTGGAAAAGATATGGAAGAGAACATATAAGTCTACTAAGTTTTCTAAAATCTAACTATAAACATCGATTGAAATGTTGGTTGATGCTAAAAAAAGTAAGGAAAGAAGATATTTTCTATCTGAAATACGAAGATTTTTTTGTAAGTCCGCAAAAAGCCTTGGATGATATGTCAAATTTTTTTGGTTTTGATGCATTTGAGATGCCTAAATTTATGGAACTAAACAATGATCACACTATAGCCGGTACACTTAACCGCTTTAAGAAGAGAGAGATTAAATATGATAATCGATGGCATGATATCTCCAAAAAACGTCCCCTCTTTAATTTTTTAGGTTATATGCTTAACAAAATCGGATGAGTGTAAACAGTAAAATTAAGCACGCAGGTAAATGGCAATCTTTCTCCGTCCTTTCCCAAAGTGTTCTTCAGCTACTTTACTTTTCTATAATGACAAGGCTATTATTTAAAGAAGATTATGGTCTAATGGCTATTGTCAACGGAATCATTGGAATTGGGAATATTTTTATTCTAGGAGGTATGGGGGCTGCGTTAATACAGCGTAAAGAAATAAACAACAAACATATTAATGGTGCCTTGCAAACTAGTATTCTAATAGGAGTCCTGTTATATGCCGGATTTTATTTTACATCACCATTTATTGCTTCTGCGTACAATGACCCGAGGTTGGTTGATCTTGTCAAAGTCTCTTCTTTGAATTTCCTTTTGCTAGCACTTAGCAATATTTCGGTCAATTTACTTGTCAAGCATTATTACTTCAAGAACGTTGCACTCGTTTATATTAGTTCAAATATAATTGGCTATGGTACGGGTGTTTATTTAGCTTTAAATGATCACGGGGTATGGTCTCTTGTTATTGCAACCCTTTTGTCATCTTTTCTAAGTGCTATTGCCTTGTTTTACTTAGCACCAATAAAAATAAGCCTAAGGATTCATTACAAAGAAGCTCGTGAGTTGTTTGGGTTTGGTTCTGGAATGATGTTATTGACCTTCAGCAATTTTTTATGTAATAGAGGATTAAATTTAGTTTTCGGGAAAATTTTTGTACAAGATGTATTGGGTATCTACGAGAGAGCCTCTAGGATAAAGGAAATACCCAGTCAATTTCTTGCAAGGATTATT
Organism: Croceitalea marina; assembly: GCF_042684265.1. NCBI lineage: Bacteria > Pseudomonadati > Bacteroidota > Flavobacteriia > Flavobacteriales > Flavobacteriaceae > Croceitalea > Croceitalea marina. Next base: position 12,194 of record NZ_JBHULB010000011.1, read on the forward strand.
AATAAAGTAATGTTTCCTGTGATGTCCGAAATCCAGGATGAGAAGGAGAGGTCGATAAAAATTTACCAATTTGGCTTGGGCTTAAGCAATTCCATTATGATTCCGACTACAGTGCTACTAGTTTTTTTTTCAGCTGAAATTGTACAAATTCTGATGGGTGCAAATTGGACAGAAGCTGTTGCACCCCTTCAAATTATGTTTCTAATTCTGACGTTCAGCAATTCTGGAAAAATGACAGATGCAGTTATTAGGGCGCAAGGTTTGATTTATAAAAACGTTACCCGTAAGTATATTTTTACGGTAATCATTATAGTACTTTCGGGTACCTTAGGGTATTTGTACGGAATTAAAGGCGCGGCAGTTGGAATAGTTATCAGTCACTTTATTAATTATTTCATGATGATTGTTTTAGTAAAAAATGTTTTTGAAGGGTCTATTGGAGAATATTTTTACAAGCCCTTTAAAGAAGGGTTAAGACTGGGTCTCTATATTGGAATTCTCATTCTCGCATATAAGTATATATTCAATTTATGGGGAAAAACTGATGTTACTATGTTTATTGTATTTGTAGTAGGTTTGCTGGCAGTATCTGCTGGTTTGTTAAAGGTTAAACCTTCTGTATTTGGGCGATATTTAGAACTGGCAATTCTAAATGTGTTGAAAAAAGAGTAAAGTTCTTGTTTGAAAAATAAAAGGATTATAAACATATTGAGTTTTAAATATGAAAGAAAACACACCAATTAATTTCTGGGGCATAGGAGCTCAAAAAGCTGGCACCACATGGTTACACTATAATTTGTCCAAAACACCGGGCTTTGCAATTCCTCCGGTAAAGGAATTTCACTATTTTGACAGGGATGCCAAATATCCCTCACCAAATAAGCTATCCGAGACGAAGCTCAAGAATAGGATTACCAAGGTGACTTTCTTAAAAAAAGCCTCAAGGACAATCATTTCCTCATTGTTTAAGGGAAAAATGAAAGATGTGGCATTTAATTTCAAATGGTACTTTTCAGATTATAGTGATAAATGGTACATATCAATTTTTGCCCCATTTAAGGGAATAAAAGGCGAGATAACACCTAGTTATTCTATGTTAAGCAAAGAAGATATATCTAGAATGTACGCGATGGCTCCCGACGCTAAATTAGTTTTAATGCTAAGAAATCCGGTAGATAGGGCTTGGTCCCATTTTAGGCATACAAAAAAGCGTATTAAAGGATTTACTCTTGATAGCGTTGAAGACAGTGAAATCATTGCATTTATGCAAAGTGAAGGTCAGGAACTAAGATCAAATTATGTGCGTACTATTAACAACTTTACTAGTGTTTTTCCTAAAGAGCAACTGTTAATCGGTTTTTTTGATGCGATAATGGATGCTCCAGAGCAATTGCTTGATGAGGTTATACAATTTATTTCTTCCAATAATAAACCTGAGGAAGAGTCGAAAAAATTATCGAATGTTGACGATTCAGCAATAAAAAAGGTGGTGAATAAATCTATAGAACTAGATTGTCCCCCCGCAGTTTTGACCTTATTAAAGGAAAAGTACCATGATATGAGTTTAGACCTTGCTAACCAATATGGAGGCTATTTTAATAAATGGTATTTTGAAACTTATGGTAAGCCTTGTGAAAATAAGGATGATAGGTTGTTTCCAACAATTCTTGTTTCATAACGGTTGACTTAAATCGAATGATACGTTTTTACAAACCTCATTCGAAGTATTTACTCCCGAATGGCTTTTTTGTTAGAAGAAAGCTTGACATGCCATAATATTCATGAATAAACTCAAAGTTATTGATAAAAAGTATGGTATATTTCATTTGATCATCGTAGTGAAAGCCTTTACCATTCTAATACATTAGGAATGCAACAAGGATTTTCTAATTTTTCTATATTTTAAGACTTACCTGTTGTCCTAACAGGTTTAAATTAAAGAAATCACATTTTACTGACCAGAGTGTTGGCTCATTCCTCCTTCATATTTTAATAATTTGTTAAAGAATTGTGCAGTTCATCGAATAAATAAAACGGCGAAATCCAAAAGTATGATTCATTACGTTTAAGATTTAGTATTAAAAAGGTATTTCGTCGAAAAACCGCTACAATTTGTCGTTTATTATTGAAATTAGGATATTTTTATAATCCAAATCTTATTCGTTAAAATTATATGCTTAACATTATGAAATCTTATGCCCCAAGCTCCCTAGTTATGTTGTTTGTTTTTAGTATTCTGTGCTTTATTTCTTGCAGTAAGGATTCAGATTTATTTGCCGAAGCCATCCTTTTAGATGAAGAAGAAATAGAAGCTATAGAAGAAGCTGGCAGTGATAGTACTGATGGAACAGATGGTTCTGATGGAAGTGAAGCGAAAGAAGGCGATGGTACTAATTTAGTGCGCAATGGAACTTTTGAAAATGACGACGAATGGGTCTTGCGTAATGGTAGTACAATAGATAATGGGATTTTAACAATTATAGCTAACGGTAGTGTTGGCAGTTCAAGAAACAACTGGTCTGCAGAAGTTCAGAACGTGTTAAGCATTCAATATTACGGCACAAGAAGATTTAGATTTACCTTTGATGCCAGACAAATTAGCGGAAACGGGGAATTTCAAATAGGGCAAAGAAACAATGCAGCTTTTGAGCAAGTTATAACAAGTGATTGGACTACATATACGGTTGAAGTTGATGGGAATGTTCCTAACGCAGGAAATGACATTAATATAGGTGGTAGGGATGTAGGAGATGTTTTTGAAGTCGATAATTTTAAGATGGAAATTATTGGGGACACTTCAAACCACAACGTTCCCCAAAAAGGAGGTCAGTTTACTTTCTTTACGGACTTTGAGTTTGAAACGTATGGTTATGACCAATGGACTTCAAGCGGTGGACAAACGCGACACGCAAATGACTGGGAAGTAGACCACGGTTTACCAAGAACTACCGCTCACCCGAATTCGCCCTTAACAACTGGGCGAGATGGCACAGGCTCGGCCATTTGGCTTGGGTCTTATAACAACGACCAGCGTAGAAATGAGGTAGGGAGGGATATTGCCATGGACTTTGAACACGCTATCAGTTTTTCATTTTATGTTCAAAACGAATTGCCTCCCTCAAGACTCTTACTTCAAAATAGAAACCTAGCTCCGGGCGGTAGTAGCACTGTTAACTCAATTTCAATTAGACAGGCCGATACGCCAGGTAAAATGTTCTTTAGTTTATGTACTGACGTTAATGCTGTTGACCAAAGCGCAGCAACACTAGGGGGATGGAACGGTGCAGGTACAGGGACTACATCAGTATATTTTGATTATAATTACCGGGCTTGGAATGATGTTGTGATACTTTATAAAGGCGCGTTCGGGGCAAATTACACAGGGCCCAGTACCTCAGAGTTGGCAGAAGTTTTCGGTTATGACCCTAGGAGTGATGGCTACATTGAAATTTGGGTCAATGGAAATAAAATAGTGGACCACGTCGGAACGACTCTTTATCGCTATGAAAGAAGGGGCGGTGAGATTCGCTCTGGAATTACCCCAAAAATAGGAGCCTATTGGGGTGGTGCCTTTGATCCACAAGGTGATATTTACTATGACAATTATGGGATTTGGAATGGCCCAGATGCAACTTTCTCTATTATGGACCCAAGTAAATAATGCAGGATAATGAGTTATTAAGTAACAACATAAAAAATCCTAACAACGTTGTTAGGATTTTTTTTTCATTGTTTTAAATTAATATTACCAATTAGCAAGATAGTAGTTCTTTAAAAAATGTAATTTGATTTCAAAATCGGTAAGGATATACCATGTAACAAATAATGTTTCTTAAGGTATATCTAGAAAGCCTTAACCGTAATATTAACAATTTTAATATTCTATGATTATTTTTTACCTATTTGGAAATATTCAAATCCATTGGCATGCATTTTTTCAGAATCGTATTGGTTTCTACCGTCAAAAACTATAGCATTTTTTAGTTGTTTTTTCAATTCCTCAAAATCGGGAGATCTAAACTCTTTCCATTCGGTTAGTAATATCATGGAATCAGCACCGGATAGCGTTTCGTATTTAGATTCAAAATATTCCACATTGGGTACATCCTTGAGGTAAAAGTGTTTGGCTTCATCAATTGCCTTTGGGTCATAAGCATTAATTTTTGCTCCTCTCTTGGTTAATTCTTTTATAATATAAATTGCTGGTGCTTCTCGCATATCATCAGTTCCTGGCTTAAATGCAAGTCCCCAGATTGCAAAGGTTTTTCCAGTTAAATCTTCACCAAATCTAGAGATGACTTTTCTTGCAATCACTAATTTTTGAAGATCATTAACATCCTCCACCGCTTTGATTAATTTAGGAGAATACCCATTCTGTTCGGCCGTCTTTTTTAAGGCTTTTACATCTTTGGGAAAACAGGAGCCTCCATAACCACTACCTGGATAGATGAAACTATACCCAATTCTGCTATCTGAACCAATTCCGACACGAACTTTATTTACATCAGCATCCACCAATTCACAAATATTTGCAATCTCATTCATAAATGAAATTTTAGTAGCCAACATGGCATTAGCAACATATTTGGTCATTTCTGCCGATCTCACATCCATAGTAATCAGACGGTCTGTACTACTCCTAAAAAATGGAGAATAAAGGTTCCTCATTATTTTTGTAGCATTTTCGCTATCAGAACCTACTACCACCCGATCTGGTTTCATAAAATCATTGATAGCATCTCCTTCTTTTAAGAATTCAGGGTTGGATACCACGTGGAACTCAATTTCAACTTTTCTTTTTGTTAACTCTTTCGAGATTGCATCCTTAACCTTGTCAGCAGTTCCAACGGGAACAGTAGATTTATCAACAATAACTAATGGAGTAGTCATATGCATTCCAATCTCTTTTGCAACCCCAAGGACATATTTTAAATCTGCAGAACCATCTTCTCCCATAGGAGTTCCTACGGCAATAAAAGCGGCATCACATTTATCTAGATTTTCGGATAGTTTTGTGCTAAATTTTAAGGTGTTGTTTTCAACATTACGTTTCACCATTTGCTCTAGGCCAGGCTCATATATAGGGATAATACCCTCCTTTAGTTTGTCTATTTTATTACTATCAATATCTATACACGTGACTTCATTACCCATTTCAGCAAAACAAGTACCACTTACTAAACCAACATATCCGGTTCCAATTACTGTTAATTTCATTGCTTTTTATTGAATTTATTTCGTTTCTAGATTATTTTATATGTTTCTAATAAAAGGAGACTGCTAATTCCAGTACCATTTTAAATTATAAATATTTCATTGGTATTATTAAAGGCATTCAATGGCTTTAATTGCCAAAATGTTCGTTTTCAAAATTTTAAGCCGCAAAGTTGCGAAAGTTTTTTGTTCATCAACTAAAACAACCATAACAATCCATAAATAACGATGAAATGTAATTTTTACTTTGGGTTCCTACTAAATACGTTGTAAGGAAAAGGGACCAAAATTCAGAGTCATTGTTTTTATGTTTTGTAGAAATTTTTGTACCAGTTAATGAATTCGGCAACCCCTGTTTTAATTGGTGTGCTGGGGGAATATGCATAGTCCCTAATTAATGAATCAACATCGGCCCAAGTTTTTTCGACATCTCCAGGCTGCATAGGCATAAGATTCTTATCTGCCACCATTTCCAATTCATTTTCTATGGCTTCTATAAAATCGTTTAACTTAACGGATTTATTATTTCCTATATTATATAAATTATATTTTTTGCTGCTGTCGTAGGAAGAAGTGTGTTTATTTTCTAGTATCCTGACTACACCTTGAACAATATCATCAATGTAGGTAAAATCCCTTTCCATAGCACCTTTATTAAACACGTTTATTGGTTTTTTATTAAGTATGGCTTTGGTAAATAGAAACATTGCCATGTCCGGGCGTCCCCAAGGACCATAAACCGTAAAAAAGCGTAAGCCCGTGGAACGAAAATCATACAAATGGGAGTAGGTATGGGCCATGAGTTCATTACTTTTTTTGGAGGCAGCATATAAACTTATTGGGTGATCTACGTTATCTGCGGTCGAGAAAGGAACTTTTTTATTCATTCCATAAACACTTGAGCTGCTAGCGTATACCAGATGTTCTACTTGGGAATGTCTGCAGCATTCCAAAATATTTACAAACCCAACAATATTGCTATCAACATAGGCTTTTGGATTTTCTAGGCTATATCTAACACCTGCTTGCGCCGCTAGATTACAGACTACATCAAAACGTTCCTCCTCAAACAGATTTCCTAATGTATTGTCATCCGTTATATCGCTTCGTATGAACCTAAAATTTGTATAATTCTTGCTCTTAACAATCGAGTTAAATTGTTCCGCATTTTTTCGAGTTATTCCCAATTCCTTAATTCGTGCGTACTTTAAATTAATATCATAGTAATCGTTGATATTATCCAGGCCAACTACGGTATGTTTCGAATCCAATAAACTTTTTATCACGTGAAAACCAATAAAACCTGAGGCACCGGTAACCAATATTTTCATTTCTTTTATTTAAAGGTTAGATTCAAGATTATACTCCTTTTTGTAAAAGGTCTCCTTAAACTTTTCCATTTATGATAATTTATAAAGTTTATAATAGGTATTCAAACGATTTTTTTTACTGATTTGCCGAAATATTAGGTTTATTTTATTCCAAATCGGTATTTCAGAGTAATTTTGATTTTAGAACTTGAGCAAAGATACTCGTAGTCTTATTAATTTGAAATATAAATTTGTTGAAATTCTGGAACTCTAATAATTAATCCCAAATTGAATGGACATTAACCTGAAGACCAAAATACAAAGTAAGATTTGGCTTTCCTCTCCGCACATGGGGGAGATGGAACAGTCTTTTGTTAAAGAAGCTTTTGATACGAATTGGATAGCTCCGTTAGGGCCAAATGTTTCAGGTTTCGAGTCGGACCTTGAAGATTACTTGGATGAAGGTGTGCATGTTGCCGCCTTAAGTTCTGGTACGGCTGCCATTCACTTGGGGCTTAAACTTTTAGGTGTAGGTAGGGGAGATGAAGTTTTATGTCAAAGTTTTACTTTTTCGGCATCCGCGAACCCAATAACATATTTAGGTGCTTTACCAGTCTTTGTGGACAGTGAGAAAGAGACTTGGAATATGTCTCCAGACCTTCTTGAAGCTGCCATAATCGATAGGGCCTCTAAGGGAAAAACACCAAAGGCCATAGTTGTGGTTCATTTATATGGTATGCCATATAAGGTGGATGAGATACATGCAATATCTAAAAAATACAATATTCCTATTTTAGAGGATAGTGCCGAAGCTTTAGGTAGTACTTATGAGGGAAGAAAATGTGGAACTTTTGGAGATATTGCAGTTCTTTCATTTAACGGAAATAAAATTATCACAACTTCTGGGGGAGGTGCTCTGGTTTCGCCTAATAAATTTCATAAAGAAAATGCCATCTTTCTAGCTACCCAGGCTAGAGATGATGCACCACATTACCAACATTCTAAAATAGGGCATAACTACCGAATGAGCAATGTTCTGGCGGGAATTGGAAGGGGTCAAATGAAAGTCTTGGATAAAAGGGTTGATGCTAGAAGAAGAAACTATGACTACTATCAACAACAACTCCATGAATTACAAAATATTACTTTTCTTCTGGAACCAAAAGAAATGGTTTCAAATAGATGGCTAAGTTGTATTTTATTTGAAAGTTACGAATTAAGGGAAAAAGTTAGAATTGCCTTGTTGGAGGAGAATATTGAATCACGACCTTTATGGAAGCCAATGCACTTGCAACCAATTTTTGAAAACGAGCTCAGTTTTACAGATGGAACTTCGGAAGATTTATTTCAAAGGGGTTTATGTCTCCCAAGTGGGTCTAATCTTTCTTTGAATGATTTAGAACGCGTAATACACATAATTAAATTTACCTTAGAATGATACAAAGCTATCTAACGAATAAGGTTGAACGATATGCTTCAAAGTGGCTGGTATTGATAATTGACGTTGTCATCGTATTGATATCCTTTGTTCTATCGTACTTAATTCGATTCAATCTTACGTTTAATTTCGACGTTGAAAAATTATTTGTACAGATACCTTGGATAGCTCTGATGTTTCTATGCTCTTTTTTGGTTATCGGTTCCTATAAAGGTGTTGTCCGACATACTGGTGTTCAAGATGTATACAATCTATTCAATGCTATTTGCCTCGCTAGTATTTTGATTATTTTTTTAGTTATTGTTAATAAAGAATATCAGATAGTTGAAAATTTTACTATTCCACTCTCAATAATTATAATTAATAGCCTAATAAGCTTTATTACCTTAATAACTTCAAGATTTCTTTTTAAGACTTTGTTCCTAAATATTTTTAATCAGCATGGGATTAATGCATCAAAAAACGTCCTAATTTACGGCGCAGGAGAGTCAGGTATTTTGACATATGGTACACTTACTAATCACTCCAAGAGTAATGTAAAGATTTTAGGTTTTGTCGATAATGATAAAAAGAAAATAGGCAAAGTAATAAATGGAGTCACCGTTTATGCTCCTGAGGTATTGACCAAGGATTTTATTGTTAGAAAAGGAATATCAGAAATCATATTTTGTATACAAAGTATTTCCCACAAAAGGCTTCAGAATCTTGTTGAAGGATTGGTAGACTTTCCGGTATTGGTTAAAATAGTTCCTCCCGTAGAAGATTGGATTAATGGGGAATTGAAAGTTTCTCAAATAAAAAATATCCAGATTGAGGATTTATTAAATCGTGCACCAATTGATCTCAACAATTCGAATATAGAAAGGGAATTACGCGATAAAACTGTTTTAGTGACTGGGGGAGCGGGTTCCATAGGTAGTGAACTGGTTAGACAAATTTGCAATTTCAAGTATAAATCTTTAATTATTATTGATCAGGCCGAATCGGCCTTGTATGATTTACAGCAGGAGCTAAAACAAAAGGGTTTTCACAATTTCGTTCCTATAGTAGGAGATGTCAGGGACAAGAAAAGAATGGACATGCTTTTTGAGGAATACAAACCAAATATGGTATTTCATGCGGCTGCATATAAGCATGTTCCTTTAATGGAGCAAAATGCTTATGAGGCAATCAAAATAAATATTGCAGGAACCAAAAACATCGTAGATATATCTACCGAACATAAGGTGGATAAATTTGTGTTGGTTTCAACAGATAAAGCAGTAAATCCAACTAATATAATGGGGGCCAGTAAACGTATTGCTGAGATTTATGTGAGCTGTCTTCAGCAGCAGAATGATGATACGAGTTATATTATTACAAGATTCGGGAACGTTCTAGGTTCCAACGGTTCGGTTATTCCATTATTTAGAAAGCAAATCGAAAAGGGTGGACCACTTACACTTACCCATAAAGACATAACACGTTATTTTATGACTATTCCCGAAGCTTCTCAATTGGTTTTGGAGGCTGGTTCTATGGGCGTTGGTGGTGAGATTTTTATTTTTGACATGGGAGAGTCAGTTAAGATTTTCGATTTGGCCAAAAACATGATTAAGCTTTCTGGTTTGAAATATCCAGAGGATATAGATATTATTATTACAGGATTACGACCAGGAGAAAAATTATACGAGGAATTATTGGCAAATGGAGAGAATACACTTCCTACGTATCACAAGAAAATTAAGATTAGTAAGACTAGGGAATTAGAATACGAAAAACTTAAATCTCTAATTGACGAGCTCTGTATTGCCAATACATTTTTCGGTGAGAACACTGTAAAACTGATGAAACATATTGTTCCAGAGTATATATCAAACAACTCGGAATTTTGCGAATTGGATAGGAAAGAAAGTGTTACTTTTGAGGGAAATCAAAAAATTCAATCAGATCAACCCCACAGCGCATTAAATTTATAAGTTTATATTCTTTTTATGAAAAAAAATGATTCGATATTTTTAGTTAAGGCAATGCTTGTATGTATTTTGCTTGTGCTTTCTTCTTGTGCTTCCAGAAAAGATGTGGTCTATTTTCAAGATACCGGAAATTTTGAAACTTTGGTGAACGATAATACTTTTGTTTCAAGGTTTAAAGTTGATGATTTAGTGTCCATTCATATATCTTCATTGAATCCAGAGGCCAGTGTACCTTTTAACCTTTTTAGAGGCGCTTCTGAAGGAGGTTTTAGAGCGGAACAAGTAGATTATTTAGTAGATCAAGCAGGGGAAATTGATTTTCCAGTGATTGGAAAACTGAAAATTGAGGGACTTTCTCCAGACGAATTGCGTGTCCTTTTAAGAGATCGATTATCAGACTACCTTAAAGATCCCATTATTAACATAAGGTTAAGCAATTTTACTGTAACTGTTTTGGGAGAAGTTCTTAGACCTGGCACGTACCCGGTCAATGGAGAACAAATAACAATTTTGGAAGCTTTGGGTCTTGCTGGTGATTTGACCTTAAGAGGAGTTCGAAACAATGTCCTAGTGATTCGGGATTTTAATGGTACCAAAGTATATACCCGAGTTGATTTAACATCTAAGAATATTATAAAGTCGCCGGTGTTTTATTTGACTCAAAATGACGTAGTTTATGTAGAACCCAACAAATCGGGCATTAAAGAAACTTCTCTTGATGGAAGGGCTACAATCTATCTTTCTATTGCAACGACGCTAATTACCTCAACTATTATTTTAATCACACGAAATTAAATTGTGTTTTAACATGCAGACCGAAAAGCAAGTTATCCCCAATAATAACGCCGACCTAAGTAACTTGATCAAACCATATTTGAAGAATTGGAAATGGTTTGTAACTTCAGTTATTCTTGCCATAATCTTTGCCATTTTCTATTTACGGTATACGGTACCTCAGTATGCCATCCGTTCCAAGGTTAAAATATTGAAAGATCAGAATTCTACTTCAGAACTAGGTGCATTCACGGATTTAGGTGTTTTGGGCGGTACCAGCAATAATGTTCAAGATGAGATAGAATCCATAAACTCTAGAACAAACCTTATCGAGGTGGTTAAAGAACTTGGATTAAATAAAAGGATAATAGCTATCGGAAACATTATAAATACGGGATTATATGATAACCCACCATTTAATATTAACTTTTTAGGACCAGACTCTATTGTTCAAAAAACCGAATATGAATTTTACATCAGACTGATTTCAGATACCAAATTTGAATTTGCCAATATTGAGAACGATACGTTTAAAGAATATTCTTTTGGAAAACCGTTACCTTCTTCCTTAGGCGATTTAATTATTACCCCTAACTCCACGTTAGATATTAGTACCTACAGCGAGAGAGAGTATGAAGTCAAAGTCAGTCCACTGGCAATAAGAGCAGAATACTATCAAAAAAAAATAGCAATAACCACTGCAAATGAATTTTCCAACATAATTTCAATAACTCTAAATGACGCTATTAAGCAAAGGGGAAAAGACATAATCAACGCTTTAATAGATAAGTACAATCAAAATGCTGTTGATGATAAAAAAGCAATTGCCGATCGAACCTCTAGTTTTATCAATGATCGAATAACCGATATATATGGAAGTTTGTCAACGGTAGATAAAAGTGCAGAAGACTTTAAATCAGGAAGAGGAATAACAGATATTGCAGCTCAAACGAATGTTAATTTGAATGTCGGAGCGGCTAATCAACAAGAATTGCGTAATTCGACAGTTCAATTGGATATCGCTGCTTCGATGAAAGACCTTGTCGATAATCAAGATGGTTATGAATTGCTTCCAGCCAATGTAGGATTGGCAGACCAAACTATCGCGAACACAACCGCTAGGTATAATGAATTGGCTTTAGAGAGAAAAAGACTTCTCGAAAGTTCGAATGAGAAAAACCCAATCATTGTAAATCTAGATCAACAGTTGGATGGTTTGAAGCGAAGTATGAAATCGAGTTTGAATAGCGTTACCAATAATCTATCGCTTCAAGTTAATAGTCTAAGCAATCAAGTCTCTAGGATTAATTCTCGTATCTATTCTGCCCCTAAAAATGAACGTGCACTTAGAGATATCACACGTAAGCAACAAACAACGGAGTCATTGTATCTATACTTGTTACAGAAACGTGAGGAGTCGCAGATTACATTCGCATCGGCATCACCTAAATCAAAGGTTATTGATAGAGCTTATCTTCTAAGCAAGGACCCAGTCTCTCCTAAGAAACCAATTGTGCTTTTAGCCTCCATTATTCTGGGTTTGTTGGTACCTTTTTCCGTAATATATGCCAAGGATGTTTTGGATAATAAGATCCATAATAAGGTTAATTTAGAAAAACTAACGGGAGATGTTCCGGTCTTGGCCGAGCTGCCCAAAATTTCTAAAAGAGAAGACTCTTTAATAAAGTCTGATGAGCGAACAGTTTTGGCTGAATCTCTCAGAGTTTTGAGAACAAACTTGGATTTTATCCTAAAATCCCGGAAGAATATCAATGAGAAATATGGAAAAACCATTTTTGTAACCTCTAGTTTACCAGGAGAGGGTAAGACTTTAGTTTCCTTTAATCTTTCTATGATTTATGCCAACGCTGGTAAAAGAGTTCTTTTATTGGGTGCGGATATTAGAAATCCTAAAATCTATGATTTTTATAAAGGGGACAATGTTGGAAAATTGTCAAAGTCCACTATGAATAGTGAGAATAGGGGATTAACCGATTTTTTGTCCAATGAATCTTTGAAACCAAAGGAAATAATTTCTTCAATATTAGTGAACGATCAGACTATCGATATAATTTTTGCTGGGACCATACCACCTAATCCTACTGAATTATTAATGGGTGAAAGAACGAATGAATTATTTGAAGCAGTCAAAAATAAATATGATTATATCATTGTTGATACTGCTCCGCTGATGGTGGTTTCCGATACTCTACTTATAAGCGAAAATGCCGATCAGACCCTTTATGTAACTAGAGCTGGGGTTACGGAAACCAATGTTGTTGATTTTCCTATAAAGTTACAAAAAGAAGGTAAGTTAAAGGGATTATCTTTTATTGTAAACGGTGTGAAGTCCTCCAATTTAGGTTATGGCGGAAAGTATGGTTATGGTTACGGCAATAATAAGAAGAAATGGTATCAAGTATTTAGTTAAGTTTATCCCATACTAAATAGTGTTCTATTGTTATGGGTTAGGTACAATAGTTTGGTTGAATAGCGCTTTTTAATTCTAATAGATTTTAAAGACTGTATATGCGTCATGTTGTGAGCATCACTCCCCAAAAAGTCGTATAAATTATTCTCTAATAGTTGCAATGCAGTTTTCTTAACATCCGGGCCATAATATCCCCCAAGGGATAGTAAGTTGAGTTGAAATTTTAGTCCTTGAGACTTTAATTTCTCATAGTTTTTTAGGTTATTATTTAAATACTGGTAGCGTTCGGGATGGGCAAACACTGGGAATATTCCTTTTTTTATAATTTTATCGACAGATTGATTAAAATTGATACTTGGCTGTAAATATGACATTTCAATCAAGATATGATTTGAATTTAAAGATAAAACCCCATTATTCTCTAATAGATGTTCAAAATTATCATCGATCATGTGTTCCGCAGCATAACTTATTTCTATATTATCGATATTATTATTTTTTAACTCTTTTTTTAGAGTCTTAAAGGATTTTTTGATTGACTTAGGAGTGTTGTCATAGTAGTTATGCATGACGTGAGGTGTACATATTAATTTATTTACACCTAACTCTCTAAAACCGTTTATAAGCTCTATTGATTCTTCGACATTTTTTGCTCCATCATCTATTCCTGGCAAAATATGATTATGCATGTCTATAAAACCATTTAAATGGTCAACCAAGAATTCTTTTCTCGTAAAAATATTTAACATATTTATTTTAGTAGATAGCAAAACTAAGTAGAATTATTTTGCCTTTTATAAAGTATTTTGAAATTTGAAGACAACATTAACTAATGTTTTCCATGGATAAACTTGTAATAACAATACGACTAATGCAATTGTTATAACTTAAATGAATCAAGTACATTTGTATAACCAAGAATACTTATGTTATCGTATATTTTTTTTAAGCGAATAGGAGATTTTCTGTCTGCAAGTCTTGGCCTAATTATTTTGATTCCTATTATAGGTACAGTCACTATTGTTTCACTTTTTATATATGATGGTCAACCCTTTTTCTTTCAAAAACGTGCTGGATTCAAAGAAAAGGCATTTTGGATAGTTAAATTCAAAACTATGACCAATGCCTTAGATAAAAATGGAGAATTGCTATCTGACGCTGATAGACTTAATAAGTGGGGAAGTTTCTTAAGAAAATCTTCTTTAGATGAAATACCTCAATTATTCAATGTAGTTAAAGGAGATATGAGCATAATAGGTCCAAGACCTTTAATGATAAATTATTTACCTTATTATTCTTCAGAAGAAAAGAAAAGACATGAAGTGCTTCCTGGAATTACTGGTTTAGCTCAAATTAATGGAAGAAATACAATAGATTGGGACAATAAACTCAAATATGATTGTCAATATGTGAAAAATTTGAGTTTTATAAATGACTTAAAAATTCTTTGGAAAACCGTAATTAATGTAATTTCTTCAAAAGATGTTATTATAGATACTTACACCGTTGAGCCTGATTTTGATGAATATAGAAAAGAACAAAAAAAGAATGAGAAAGTGTAATCTTTTTCGATAAGAATTTGAGTCGAATATATTTAAAATGAGTTCTTTATATAAAACTATCTACTATTATTTTTTCGGAATAACCATTACCCTTTCTTTAAAGCGATAAAACACAGTAGTATCATTTTTTATGCTTTTATCGACATGCATACCTGCCTGAATAATATTGTCGTTCCCAATTTCAACACCTGGCGTAGTAAATGACCGAATGCCAAAAAAGTTATTGTTTCCAACTTTTGTAGACCCTGCTATAACGGTATCAGAAAAGAAGTTATTATCACCCAAAACACAATCATGACTTATAGAACAATAGGATATCATTAAATTATAATTTCCTATTGTTGCGAATTTTTCAAGCATACAAAAAGGACCAATAATATTGCCTTCCCCAATAGTTAATTCTTTTGGCTTTATAACGTTATGATGAAAAAAACTACCAATTCTAGCATTTTTACTCTTAAGCTTTTCAATCATTTTTTTTCTAAAGCTTATGTCCATAACTGCTAAAAGGACCTCTTCATCTGGTTTTGGTTCATAAGAATCAATATCGCAAAGTACAGGTGCTTTAAAACTATATCTGTCATAATGGTCTTTAACATGATCTGCGTAATCTATATAACCCAGAATATTGATTCTTTCGTTTTCTTGTGCTTTTGAGTTATTATCTTCAATAAAAAAAGTTATTTCTGCGGCACAACCTCCAGTACCTAAAATAATTACGTTTTTCATTAGGAGTTTTTTAGTGGTTCTTTTGATTGAATCTAGTTTTTTTATAAAGACGAGCTTCTATAATTAAGTGATGGTTTATAAGTGTTCAGTATACAATATGACCTACTTTTAAGTTACATTTTACTCTCAACAAGCTTTTTTAAATCTAATATGGTTTCCGAATTTTTAACATCTTCAGCCGATACTGCCGCATCATAATTTGAATAACAAAAAGCAATAATCGATAATATTGTAAGTGAGTCCCATGCATCAAAAGAAGCAAGTTCGCTATCATTTTCAACACTTTCTACCTCTAGAATTTCAGCAATGGATTCATTAAAATTTTCCATAATTTCAATTTTAAACTTGTTTAGTAATAAATACAGAAGTAGAATTCAATTTTTTTGTAATTCATTTTGCTGCAAATTTAAGAGTAAAACTCAACTTTTTTTATATTGTTGTGGTATAGTATATTCTAAAGCTTTACGATCTATTTTTCCATTTTGAGTTAATGGAAGGTTTTGCAACACATGAAATCTTCTAGGAACCATGTAGTGGGGTAGATGTTCTTGTAATCCAGACTTGCATTGCTCAATTTGGTTTTGGTTATCTTTATTTTCAAATACTATAAAAGCATGTAGTTGTTTATTTTTAAGCAATACAGCATTACCAGAAACCCCATTTTGCTTACTTAAGCATTGTTCTATTTCCCCTAAATCTATCCGATATCCATTAAGCTTAATCTGGTTGTCTTCACGCCCAAATAAATGCAGTATGCCCTCATTAGTCCAACTCCCTATATCACCAGTTTTATATAATTTAAGTTTTTCCATTGGTTTTAAATGGTCATTGGTAAAAACTTCTTTTGTTTTGTCTGAGTCGCCTATATAACCTCTTCCTACACCTACTCCTGAAACATAAACTTGCCCTTTGGTTCCAATTGGTGCCAACTGGTCGAAGGAATCAACAATATAAATATTTAAGTTTTGTATTGGAGTTCCTACTGGAACCATAGCACTTTTAGGTGCTTCATACATAAAATGGTGTGTGATGTCATCTGAAGCCTCAGTTGGCCCGTAAGCATTAACCAGTGGTATTTTTTTGAAAAAATTGAACCAGGAGTTAACCAACCCAATTTTTAAGGGTTCCCCTGTTACTAATAGATATTTTATATAATCAAAAGCTGTACTGTTAGGTTTGCTTAGCTGAAGAACTATTTTCATGTAGGACGGAACCAATTCTAATATTGTAATCTTGTCTTTTTTAACTTCATTTAAAAAACCGATAATGTCTAGAATTAAGTCATCGGAATAAATTACAGTTTTCGCTCCCACCAATAATCCTGAAATAAGCTGCCAAACAGATATGTCAAAACTTTGTGAAGAATTTTGCGCTATGATGTCCGTATTTACTAATTCTAAATCATTTACTTTAGAAAACAAGTGATTAAGCATTCCTTTATGCTCAATCATTGCTCCTTTAGGCTCTCCTGTTGATCCAGAGGTGAAAATGATATACGCAAGGTTATCTGGTTTTGCGCTACTTACAAAGTTTTTTTCTGCGGTTACATTTTCTAAAAGTTTATCTATCTTTATTAGTGACGATTTATTCCCGTCTTTTTTGATAATATCAAAAAGATTAGATTCATTATCATCATCAGTAATTACAAATTTTGCTTTTGTCTTTTGAAGAATTGTTTTTTTACGACTTTCTGGCCAATCTGGTCTTACAGGAACATAAACACCACCAGCTTTCATAATACCTAATACACAAGCCATCCAAAGGTGGTCTCTTTGCATTACGACAACAACAGCATCTTCTATACTTATATTATTTTTAATTAAATGGTTAGCTACCTTATTGGCTTGATTGTTTAAATCTGAGTAAGTCCATTCATTATCCCCAAATTTTACAGAAACGGAATTAGGATATTTTTGTACTTGTTCTTCAAAAAGGTCTATAAAAGTTTTTTCAATAGGGAAGTCAACCTTATTACTATTAAATTGATCTAATAATTTAAATTTTTCTTCATCCGATAGTATAGATTGTAGTTCATGCGCTGCATTTTCATCTTTAGACATTAAGATGAGTGTACTAATATAGTATCCAGAAATAATTTCTATTTGTTTATGAGAAAACTCAGCTGCATTATAAATTATATTAAGATTTAAAAGTGAATTTTCTGATTGATAAGAAAATGTTGTTTGAAGAGGAAATTCTCTCTCTTCTTCTAATTTTTGTTGGGCGACAGAGTTTTTGTTAGTTAACTCTTTTGTGTCGTTAAAACCGAAGGTTGTTTCAAATAACTCATTAAGTGGAGAGATCTCATTTTCTAATTCTAAAATGGAGTGATTTTTAAAAACGGAAACCTCTTTTTGCTCTTGTTCTGTTTTTTTTATGAATTCCTTCCAATTTCCAGTTCTTAATTTTACTCTATACGGAATTATATTTTGAAATTGATTATCGTTATCTGAGTTTACTTTATAACCCGTTAGAACATCTAAATTTCCAGATAATACGCTTATTACTTTACAATGTGCAGCTAATAAAATGGTATTTAGTGGTGTATTTAGACGTTTATTTAGATCCTTAAGCGCTATAAGCAACTCTTTAGATATTTTGATATTTAGTGAACCTTTTTCTTCTTGTTTTTTAATATCAGATTCATGCCACCTTGGAATTGAAGTAAAAAGTCTATTATTTAACTTTTCTTTCCAATATTTAGAATCTTTTGTTGAGTTGGTTTTTGCTTGCGGAGGTACTTTATTCATGCTCTTTGCCGTTAAGCTTTTTCAATTTGCAATATTTTAATCCTTTTAAAATCAAAATTTAGATATTGTAAAACGTGTTAATGCTTTTGTGATATATTCCAATTAACTACCCTAAAATTGTAGCCAATAAGTTAATTGTCATATAATTTTAGGGTAGCTATTTGAGCTAGTGAATTCTACTTAGCTATTATTTATTTACAGAAAAGTAGTTTAATCTAAATCAGTTCCAATACCTTGTTCAGTTGCTTTTGTATAATAATCTTGCGATATAGCCATGTCAAAAACGGCCATGCCCATAGGATTAAACATAATAATTTTGTTATCAACATCCGTTAGTTTGGATTCAAAATCATCGTAAATATTAAAAACATCTTCTTTTTGTAATCCATGCTCAAGATGCATAAGTTCAATGTCTGTATTTTCTCTACAAATTTCCTCCCAATCATCAACAATCATAACATCCACTGTTTTCATAAATTCTGGACAGTAATCCCTTAGAGAAACATTTAAATGCAATGTACCTTTTCTACCAGGCGTATTTATGTACCTGTCTTTAGAAACCGTGCACGTCATTACAATATCACAATTATCTACAATTGAGTCCCAATCATTAACAATAATTACCTTGTCTCTGTATGCTTCAGGTATATCGGTAATTTCTATTTTTCTTTTATCAAAAAGATAAACTTTATCTACTTTTTCTTTGTTTAAATTAACACTTAAGTCTAGATGTAATCTACCTATTGGCCCAAAACCAATTATACCAATATTGGATTTTTTTGTTGTTTTATCGAAATACTTTTTTAGCATTAATCCAGACACAGATGCTGTTCTTATTCCACTTATAAGTCCTGAGTTAATAATGCAATAAGGTTTTCCAGTATTTACTTCATTAAGAATAACTACTGCATTAGCTCTTTTTTCATTTTTCTTAATATTATCGGGAAAACTAGCAATCCATTTAATACCTGCACTCGCATTTTCCCCTCCAATATAAGCTGGCATTGCAATAATTCTATTGTAGGGTTTGCCATATCGCAAATATGGCTTTACAGGTTGTGAAAAATTTTCTGCTTTTAATTGTTCTACCGAACTTTCAATTACCGAAACAGTGCTCGCCCAATCTATACCAATCTTAGTTAAGTCAGTTTCATTTAAATATTTCATATTAATTTGTGGTTTGCTTTGTATTCCAATATTTTTTAATGGTAGTTATTCACATATGGGGTACCTCTATCTGGGCAAATCATCATAATTTTTACATCGCTGTTATTATACCTTTTTAAAATAGATTGAGCTCCGGCATAGACTGCTCCCGAAGATGCTCCAGCAAAAACAGCATCCTTTCGAGCCATTTTCTTACAGTTTTCAATGATATCTTTTTCCTCAAATATCATTACTTCGTCAACGCTACCATAATTGGTGATAAAGTCCGATTTTCTACTTGAACCTAATCCAGATAATTTTCTTTTTTTGGGCTTATCTTCAAATACCATTGAACCTTTTACATCAACAGCTACAACTTTAATTTTTGGAAAATATTTTTTAATTTCTCTAGAGACACCCGTAATTGTTCCTCCTGTGCTAACCGCTATTACTATATAGTCCAAAGTTTCAACTTGGTCGTAGATTTCTCTAGCCAAATGTTTATAACCTATCCAATTAAATTTATTTTTATATTGGTTGGGATGAAAAACATTTTTATGTTTTGCTTTGTAATTTTCTACAACTTCTAACCTACTTAGCAAATAACCTCCGGTAATATCCCTTTCAGTAACTTCTATTATATCATCGCACAGAAACTCTAGCACTTTCCTGTTAATTTCTGCAATATTAGGGTCAATAACGGGTATGAATTTTAAGCCGAGTACTCGTGAAAATTGAGCTAAAGAAATTCCAAAATTTCCAGAGGTAGACTCAATAATAGTATCTCCCTCTTGTAATATGTTTTCAGCGATTGCGTTGCGTAAAATGGATAGTGTAGCTCGATCTTTTGTGCTACCTGAGAAATTTGAATATTCTAACTTTGCAATTATTCCTTCACTTTCCCCAGTGAAAGCAAGTATGGGAGTGTTTCCAATTAAATGGGATATGTTGCTCAGTTTTTTGGATAAGACGTAATTTGATACTTTTAGTATTCTGGGGGAATTTATTTGCATAGCATTTATTTCATTAAAAACGTGTAAAACCGAATTTGTAATGTAAAATAAATAGGAAATTTTTAGTTGTAGAATTCTTATCGTTAAATGATTACATTAAATTGATTATTGGCATCAATCAAGAATTTGATACCACATTCAGTCCTTTAAGGCTAATCGTTTCTCTAGCTTTAACGTTGTATAACAAAGATTTATGCGATAACGATTTTTTATATAGTCACCTAATGATAGTAATTAAGAAGATTTGATATATCGAGGACCATCATTTGCCAATACAGAAATTGGCAAAGATATTACCCAGCAGGTCATCTGAAGATATTTCGCCCGTTATTTCGCCAAAATAGTGTAAGGCCTGTCTAATATCTATAGAAATAAGATCACTTGAAAGGTTGTTTTCTAGCCCCAATTGTATTTTTTTTATTTCTTGTAAAGCTTTTGAAAGAGAACTATAGTGTCTCGTATTGGTAATGATAGTTTCGCCATTTTTAAGTGCTCCAATATCAATAAGACTTTTAAGTTTACTCTTGAGCTCTTCCACTCCAGTATTTTCTTTTGCTGAAATTAGGTGTAAATCACCAATTTCTTCTTTCAGCTTTTTAGTGGTGTTTTGTTCTAAAGTATCAATTTTATTAGCTAAGGTAATTAATGGCTTTAAAGGGTATTTATTTCTTATTTGTTCGATTTCATTTTTAAAAATTGTGTTGTCCAAAGTATAGTTTTGGGCATCAAACATATAAAGTATAACATTGGATTCTTCTATTTTATCGAATGTACGCTTTATGCCCATTCCCTCAACAATATCACTAGTATCTCGTATACCCGCTGTATCTATAAAACGAAATCCAATACCGTCAATGGTTATTTCGTCTTCAATGGTATCACGAGTAGTGCCTGCTATATTTGATACCAAAGCTCTTTCTTCATTAAGAATTTTATTTAATAAGGTTGACTTGCCCACATTGGGTTCTCCAACAATAGCCACGGGAATACCATTTTTAATAACATTACCAACAGCAAAAGAATCTATCAACCTTTTTAGGACTATCTCAATTTTGGACAGAAGTTCTCTAAACTGTGAGCGATTTGCAAATTCAACATCTTCTTCTGAAAAGTCTAGTTCTAATTCAATTAATGAAGCAAAGTTTAATAGCTCTTGGCGTAATTTTTTTATTTCACTGCTAAACCCCCCTCGCATTTGTTGCATTGCAATTTGATGACTTGCTTCATTATCGCTTGCAATTAAATCAGCTACTGCTTCGGCCTGACTTAAATCTAATTTACCGTTTAAAAAAGCTCTTAGGGTAAATTCCCCTGCTTCAGCGGTTCTGCACCCATTTCTAAGAAACAATTGAATAACTTGTTGCTGAATATAGGTAGAACCATGGCAAGAAATCTCTACAACATCTTCACCTGTGTACGAATTTGGACCTTTGAATACTGATACTAACACTTCATCTAAAATCTTTTTTCCTTCTATAATTTGTCCTAAATGAATTGTATGAGTTTTCTGCTTTTTTAGGTCTTTTCCATGAATAGACTTAAAGCAAGGTGTTACTAATGCAATTGCATCTCCCCCCGAAATACGAATAACCCCAATGGCTCCTGACCCCGAAGGGGTAGCCAATGCTATTATTGTCTCTTGCTGATTCATTTGGCAAAAATACAAATAAGACCTTGCTTGTAACATTTTTAATGAAAATGCTACAAATAGATACATCATCATTAAAATCAATCAAAAATGGAATTAGTTAATCAGCAAGTTTTAAGAAAAGACAATACTCTTTTAGCAATAACACATCTCTCGCAATTATTACATTATGTAACCGGCTTTGGGGGCTTTATAGTTCCGTTAATAATCTGGTTAACATCAAAGAATAATGTTGAGGGTTTGGACGAGCATGGACGCTCCATCGTTAATTTTCAATTAAGTATGCTCTTGTATATAATTCTCTGTATTCCAGGAATATTGTTATTCGGATTAGGTATACTAGGGCTAATCGGAGTAGGCATATTAGGTTTTATTCTGCCAATTGTGAATGCAGTTAAAGCGGCCAACGGAGAATCTCCATCGAACTTTTTGACAATAAAGTTTATCTAAATAAAAAAGGCTAGAAATATTTCTAGCCTATTTTGGTATGTAAAGGTCGATTAGTTTAACTGTTCAACATTACCGGCATTACTAACATGGTAACTTTCTCCCCCTCGTCTAAACCATCCGCCGGAGTTAAAATTCCCGCTCGATTCGGCAGACTCATTTCTAAAGAAACATCATCTGAAGATAAATTGTTTAGCATTTCTACTAAGAACCTAGAATTAAAACCTATCTGCATATCATCACCTTGGTATGCACACGACAAACGTTCTTCGGCTTTGTTGCTATAATCAACATCTTCTGCAGATATATTCAGTTCAGCACCGGCAATTTTTAAACGTATTTGGTGGGTTGTTTTATTTGAGAAAATAGATACCCTACGAACGGAACTCAAGAATTGATTTCTTGAAATTGACAGTACATTAGGGTTCTCTTTAGGAATTACCGCTTCATAGTTCGGATATTTACCATCAATTAAGCGGCAAATTAATTCGGTATCGTCAAAAGTAAATTTTGCATTGCTCTCATTATATTCAATTTTTACTTCAGATTCAGAGCCGGCCAGAATTCCTTTTAACAGATTCAAAGGTTTTTTGGGCATGATAAATTCAGCAACCTCAGAGGCGGTAACATCTGAACGTTGGTATTTAACCAATTTATGGGCATCCGTTGCCACAAAAGTTAGATTTTCAGGTGAAAACTGAAAAAATACTCCACTCATAACGGGACGTAAATCGTCATTACCTGCGGCAAAAATAGTTTTGTTAATAGCTGTTGCCAATATGTCTCCTAAAAGCACCGTAGAACTCGGGTTAGAGAGTTCCACAGCTTTAGGGAATTCAGCGCCGTCGGCGTATGCCAATGCATATTTACCATGGTTTGAACTAATCTCAATGGTATTGTTATCTTCAACAATAAAAGTCAAAGGCTGCTCAGGAAACGTTTTTAAGGTGTCTAAAAGTAATCGTGCCGGTACGGCTATGGCGCCTTCAGAATCAGAATCTACGTTTAATACAGAACTCATGGTAGTTTCTAAATCCGACGCGGATACTGTTAGTTTGGTATTTTTTAAATCAAAAAGAAAATTATCTAAAATAGGTAGCGTATTGCTACTGTTAATTACCCCTCCTAATACTTGAAGTTGTTTTAGTAAATACGTACTGGATACAATAAATTTCATCAAAAGAATTTTAGTGAACGGTGTTTTAAAAATCGTAAGTTGAAGTTTCTAAATCAAAACCGATAAAGACAAAGATATTTTAAAAGTACTTGCTTAAAAAACAATTTTATCAACACTTAGGGGCTAAATCTTTTTTTCCGATAGTAGGCAAAACAAATTCCTAAAAGGCTTATTAAAATTACGGGAGCACCAATGTTTATAAGCTGCCATTTTGATTTTTGCCCCTGCACTTTTCGAGTATCTAAGAGCGGAATAGAAACTTTTTTATTGCGAATGTTTATAAGTCCGGTATCATCAAGTAGGTAATTGATACTATTTACCAAAAACTCCTTGTTGCCATATGTGTTGTTCGTCCATTTATCATAACCTAAAGGCAAGGGTTTTCCGTTTCTTAATTGATTCTTTATTAGGTCTCCATCTGCAATAACCAACATCTTATTACGTACTCCTTTTTCAAGATTACCATTCAGTTTTGTTGGTTTAATTCTATTGGTATAGGCAGAACTAAATTCCCCTTCTACTAAAACTGCTAAAGGTAAATTTCCTTTGTTAAGGTATGATTCCTTATCAGGTTGTTTGCTTAAAAGATTTAAACTTATAGGTCTGGGTGTTCCTTCCGTTTTTGATAAAGGTGACGATTGAAGCAGAATTGTTTTTTTATTACTGTTTGATAAGGTGTCGATGCTATTTGCAAATTGAAACCGAGAGGCTTCTATATTGGTGTTGATAGGATGATTATTTTTTGAAAATACCATAGGATGATATGCCCATGGTAAAGGATTATACTGCGACTCATTGGCTTCACCGGAGGCTAAAACAATTGGGGTATTGTACAGATCATTCAACAAAACCGGATTTATGCGAACACCATATTTAAAGAAGAAATCATCTAAATTCAATTGACGTCGTATCGCCAGGCTACTTCCTTTTTCGTTGAAAAGACTATCCAGTTCCATAGCTACATTATCTATAAGCCAAATGGATCTACCACCATTAACAATGAATTGATCTAGAACATATTTTTCCTCTTCGGTAAAAGCTTCCGTAGGTTTTGCAATTAATGCTAAATCAAAACCTTTGAGTTGTTCAAATACTTTTTGGGCATCGTTAGCAACGGAGTCTAATGTTATTGCTCCAATATTATAGTATTCGCGAATAGAACTTAGGTAATCGGTCAGATAAATATCTTCTAGTTCTCCATTTCCTTTTAGAACGGCCACGCGCTTTTTTTCCGTAATGGCAAGTTTGGTAAAAGCGTCAGTAAATGCATATTCTAATTGTTGTACAGAATTATTGATACGATCTTCCATTGAAGAACCTAACTTGTTTTTGAGCAATGGTACCTTTACCGTTTTATTATTATAATTTACCATTGCCCAAGGGAATACTAATTCTTGTGACACTTTGCCATTTTCCTCAATCGTAACGTTCGCGGGAGTTAAACCTATCTGTTGTAGTTCGGCTACGGTCTGTTCTCTTTGCTCACTACCTTCTAGTGGATCGACAAAATCAAACTTAATGTTGCTGTTTTTTGAGGCAAATTGCTGCAGTAATAAATTAGTTTCGGTCTTAAGCCTAGAAAACTCCGAAGGAAGGTTGCCTTCTAAGAGAATATCTATTATAACTGGCGTCTCAAATTTATTGATCCTCGTGTAAGCTTCGTCTGAAAGGGTATACCTGCTATCTTCGGTCAAATCGAACCTTTTGAAAAAATAACTGCTCAGCACATTTAGAATGACCAAAACAATTAACGCTTTAAGTATTGCTACAAGAAATTCCTTTTTCATTTAGACAAGTTTTTTAAACGAATATTGGTCAAATACAAAAAGAAAAACGTGCACCCTAAAAAATAGATGATATCGCGCGTGTCGATAATTCCTCGTGCAATACTTTCAAAATGGTTTTTCGCTCCAAAAGACTTTATGAATTCGCTTGTTTCGCCCACAGTGTACAATCCACTTAAGGCATTAAAACCATAAAAAATTAAAAATGAGATTGCAATGGCCAGAATAAAGGAAAGAATCTGATTATCGGAAAGAGACGATGCAAAAATGCCAATACTGACATACATTGCTACTAAAAAAAGCAATCCAAAATACGAACCTAATACCACCCCTAAATCATAGTTACCTTCTGTGAGACCGAGGTTTGAGATGGTGTAAACATAAATCAAGGTGGGCAGCATTGCCAGAACGCATAATACAAAAACACCCCAAAACTTTCCAAACACTACTTTGACGGTTGAAATGGGTTTAATTAACAACAGTTCTAAAGTGCCAAGCTTTTTCTCTTCTGAAAAGCTTTTCATGCTTATGGCAGGAATCAGGAATAAGAACACCCATGGTGCCAATAAAAAGAAATTGCTCAAGTCCGCAAAACCATAATCAAAAATGTTGAACGCTCCTTTAAAAACCCAAAGGAATAGCCCATTTAAAACTAGAAATAAGCCTATGATCAAATAGCCTATTGGTGAAGTGAAAAAAGATTGAATTTCCTTTTTAAAAATTGCTAGCATAGTATTAACTCAAAGTAGCTTTTTTGTTTACGCTCCATGCTTCGGGTTTGGCATCGAACAAAATCTTGGTTTTAGCCCAAACAGCTTTAAAGAACTCTGAATTTCGATAGTTTTCAAGTGCTTCTGCATTTTCCCAATAGCTATAGGTGAAAAATACATTGGGTTTTTCAGCTTCTTGGTACAGCTCTAGAAAATTACATCCTTCAAAACTTCTGATCTGTTTTTTGGTTTCTTCAAAAACTTGCTCAAAACTAGAAATATTTTCTTTCTTAAAAGTCAATTTTACGATTCTGACCAACATTTATAAAAAGTTTATGGTTATCATGGCATCATTTGTAAGCCCCAATAGGGTAGAGGCACCGCCTACAGATTTTAAATCGCTTTTGTAGATAGCGATTTCAATATAACCGGAAGAATTAAAAATAGCCAGAAGGTCACTAGGACCATTGCGCTGATTTTCAGGTAATTCATAGTTGATAAAGCTATTATAGCTTTTATGAATGGCTTTTATTTTTTGTCTTCTAGCTATTAGCTCAAAAGGCCGTCCGTTTCTATAGGCTTCAAATAAGGTCTTGGTTATATTGGTTACTACATTGCCATAGTTATCAATATAAATAACGTTGCCTAAAATAGTCTTGCCATCATTGGTTACCCTTGGTTCCAACTCTTTAATTTCCTTTAAGCCAGAGAAGGGCTTGCTTACTACGCCTAGTTTTCCGCCTCTGGCCAAATGGCAGGCCACTCTAACAAACACCTCGATCACCGGAAAAGAATTCACTTGAACATTGGGTAAGGTAATTTGTACAACTTGGTCTAGGTTTAGTTCTTTTGTGATTAATGATATGATACCATTATTGGCTCCGATAAAATAGTGTCCTTCAACCTGCACCACAATATGTCCGTTTTCGATAGACGCTTCAGAATCCATACCTATAATATGAATACTGCCTTCGGGAAAATGAGAATATGAATTTTTAAGAATATAAGCGCACTCTCTGGTGTCTAATGGTGAAATGGCATGCGAAATATCAACAATGGTAGCATCTGGTACTTCTTTTAAAATGTTTCCTTTAATGGCAGCAACAAAATGGTCTTTGTATCCAAAATCTGTTGTTAAAGTAATGATTGCCATGCAGTACTGTTAATATGTTTTTGCTCTTGAAAAGCCTTTTTTAATTATGTTTGTGAACAAGTTTAAGATGTAAAATTAAACAAAAACATTGCGCAATATTTTACAAAATTCTACAAACCCCTAAATAGTAAAATTTCTTTGAACGAACTGGTATTAGAACTCACCGAAATTAGCCCGCGAGATTTTTTTGGGCAGCAGAATGAAAATATAGAATTATTAAAAAAGTACTTTCCAAAGCTTAAGATTGTTGCTCGCGGAAGCAAAATAAAAGTGTATGGAGATGAAGAACTTTTAGAAGAGTTCGATAAGCGTTTCGATATGCTTACGGCCCATTTTGCTAAGTATAATAAATTGGATGAAAATGCCATAGAGCGAGTATTGACGAGTAATGGCGAGCAAGAGAATTCATCAAAATCTAGTGGAGAGGTTTTAGTACATGGCGTTAGCGGTCGTTTAATCAAGGCTCAAACAGCAAATCAACGCAGACTAGTAGATGCTAGTAAGAAGAATGATATGGTTTTTGCCATTGGCCCTGCAGGTACGGGTAAAACTTACACTGGTGTTGCTCTGGCAGTCAAGGCTTTAAAGGAAAAGCAGGTTAGAAAAATCATATTGACTAGGCCAGCTGTAGAAGCTGGTGAAAACCTGGGTTTTTTACCAGGAGATTTAAAAGAAAAGCTAGATCCTTATATGCAACCTTTGTATGATGCTTTGCGCGATATGATCGCGCCTGAAAAACTTGAAAAGTATATCGAAGACGGCACCATTCAAATTGCGCCAATGGCCTTTATGCGTGGCCGAACCTTAGATAATGCCTTTGTGATTCTAGATGAGGCCCAGAACACTACCCATGCCCAAATGAAGATGTTTTTGACTCGTATGGGTAAAAACGCAAAGTTTTTATTAACAGGCGATCCAGGGCAGATAGATTTACCGCGACGTGTAATTTCCGGATTAAAAGAAGCACTTTTGATTCTTAAGAATACCGAGGGTATTAGTATTATTCACCTAGATGATAAAGACGTAATTCGCCATAAACTGGTTAAAAAGGTTATTGACGCATACAAGAATATTGAGCACCAAAACTAGTTGATGATGTCAAACACAATAATGGATACCAATTTCCATTTCGCAGGTCAGAAATCTGTATATAAAGGAAAAGTAAGAGAGGTTTACACTTTAAATAACGATATTTTGGTAATGATAGCGACAGACCGTCTTTCAGCTTTCGATGTCGTCATGCCAAAAGGTATTCCTTACAAAGGGCAGATTCTAAACCAGATTGCAACTAAAATGATGCAGGCTACCGAAGATATTGTTCCCAATTGGTTAATGTCAACCCCGGATGCCAATGTTGCCGTGGGTAAGGCCTGTGAGCCTTTTAAGGTAGAAATGGTAATCCGTGGGTATATGTCCGGTCATGCCGCTAGAGAATATAAAGCGGGTAAACGAATGCTTTGTGGAGAGCCTATGCCAGAAGGTATGAAGGAGAACGATAAATTTCCAGAACCCATTATAACTCCGGCAACAAAAGCAGAAAAGGGAGATCATGACGAGGATATTTCAAAGGTGGATATTCTTAAAAAGGGGATTGTTTCCGAAGAAGACTACGCAGTTCTAGAAAGCTATACAAAAGCTTTGTTTAAAAGGGGGACCGAACTGGCCGCGCAACGAGGATTGATTTTGGTAGATACCAAATATGAATTTGGGAAAACCAAGGATGGTGAGATTGTTTTGATAGATGAAATCCATACGCCTGATTCTTCGCGCTATTTTTATGCAGAGGGCTATCAAGAAAGGCAAGATAGCGGCGAGGCTCAAAAACAACTTTCTAAAGAATTTGTGCGTCAGTGGTTAATTTCTAATGATTTTCAAGGATTGGAAGGACAAATTGTTCCTGAAATGAGCGATGAATATATCAACTCGGTCTCAGAGCGTTATATCGAGTTGTACGATAGTATTATGGGTGAGCCTTTCTTAAAGGCTGATATCACCAATATTCAAGAACGTATTAGCCAAAATATTTGTAAGTATTTAAAAGAATCATAAGCAATCAAATCGATTTTTAAAATTCAAAATAATTACGAAAGCAGTTGCCATCTAATCTTTTAAATGATCTGTAAAGACTGTCTTCACACTACCTAAGTTATTAGATATAAAATCGGCTAAAGCATATATAAACAAACAAATACCTAGCATTTCTAAAGTTTCCTCGACTGTTGTAGAGAGGGCAAATTGCCAAGACAACTGCCCTATCGTAGTAAATATTTTTCCACCGATAAGTTCCATCCCAATGGCACCTATGCAAAAAGTTATACCTGAAATAATGAAGAGCATCCTAGTCTTAGTGGGTAAACTTTTTAAAAAATTTAAATAAAGAAAGACAAAAAGTACACAGCTAATACCGTAGGGAATTACCCAAGCAAAATATAAAAATCCTGAGGTAATATTTGTGAAACTGTGTATGATAGAGATTAATGGTTCATGTATGGAGATTAATTCATCCATTGAGAGAAAGAGAAAAATAAAAGAAAGCCCTCTCCATTTTAAACGAAATTTCTTCTGGAAATCCCGTTTCATAGATATTAAATATAATATCATCGATGAAAAAAAGAGCTGCAGTCCTGAAAATACGGTGGGTACACTTCTTTCTCTATCAAAATAAAAAAAAGAGAGATATCTAGATACTGGCTTATTGTCAAAGCCATATTTCACTATTATATAGGACAAGTTAAATGCTAAGAGTCCTATAATTATGGATAATAATATTCTTCGAATTTTAATTGGTGATATTGTGAGGTTCATTTTTTTGTATTGATAATGATAAACTATTCGTGAATTTTAATTTTAGTTGGTAGATTGGTAGAATTGAATCCGATTCTAGGATAATCGTACCAATACCCTATATAAACAACAAATGACATTTCAAATGATTACTTTTCTGTTGTAAAGCTAAAATATGCGCTACCCTAACATTAAATTAATATTAATAAACATATTATGACTGAATCTGTGCGTCTATATTTGTGTTTTTGTCGATTTTGCTTAAAGTCCCTTTGATTCGTTATCTTTCCATATCAATCTAACCAAATGGAATCCTCCCAACGTA
This sequence comes from Croceitalea marina, assembly GCF_042684265.1. Classification (NCBI taxonomy): domain Bacteria; kingdom Pseudomonadati; phylum Bacteroidota; class Flavobacteriia; order Flavobacteriales; family Flavobacteriaceae; genus Croceitalea; species Croceitalea marina. Next base: position 42,544 of record NZ_JBHULB010000011.1, read on the forward strand.
AAAAATACTGGCGCGAGAATTTAAAGTATCTCGCTATTCTACTCCTCATATGGTTTATAGTTTCTTATGGATTTGGAATTTTACTAGTTGACGAGTTAAATACTATTCGCCTTGGCGGCTTTAAACTTGGGTTTTGGTTTGCACAACAAGGGTCAATTTATGTTTTTGTAGTACTCATCTTTGTTTATGTACAATTGATGAATAAGTTGGATAAAAAATATGAGGTAGACGAATAGCAGATGGGGATACAAACTTGGACATTTATTATTGTAGGACTCACTTTTGCATTATATATTGGTATTGCGATATGGTCTAGAGCCAGTTCTACTAAAGAATTTTATGTGGCTGGCGGTGGAGTTTCCCCACTGGCAAACGGTTTGGCAACTGCTGCGGATTGGATGTCCGCAGCATCGTTTTTAGGAATGGCAGGTATAATCGCCTTCTCAGGTTACGATGGCTCGGTGTATTTAATGGGTTGGACAGGAGGTTACGTACTGTTAGCACTACTCTTAGCGCCATACTTAAGAAAATTTGGAAAGTTTACGGTTCCAGATTTTATTGGAGACCGCTATTATTCCAACGTGGCACGTACTGTTGCCGTAGTGGCGGCTTTATTTGTTTCATTTACCTATGTAGCAGGGCAAATGCGCGGTGTAGGGGTAGTTTTTTCTAGGTTTTTAGATGTTGAGGTAAATACTGGTGTTTATATCGGCATGGCGGTAGTTTTATTCTATGCTTTTTTAGGTGGCATGAAAGGCATCACCTATACCCAAGTAGCACAATATTGCGTGCTCATATTCGCCTTTATGGTGCCTGCTATTTTTATCTCGCTTATGGCTACAGGAAATCCGGTTCCACAATTAGGAATGGGTTCTTCAGGTACCGATGGTGTATACCTTTTGGATAAGCTAGACGGATTAATGACCGACCTTGGCTTTACCGCTTATACCGACGGTACAAAGTCCACCACAGATATTTTCTTTATTACAGCTGCTTTAATGTTGGGAACAGCAGGGTTACCACACGTAATTATTCGGTTTTTTACGGTTCCTAAAGTGAAGGATGCCCGTAAATCTGCAGGTTACGCTTTATTATTTATAGCAATTTTATATACCACGGCACCGGCCATTGCAGTTTTTGCACGTACTAATCTCATGGAAACGGTCCAAGATACACCGTATAAAGAGATTCCAGATTGGTTTACAAAGTGGGAAGACACAGGGCTAATTGCTTGGACCGATAAGAATGGAGATGGTAAAATTCAGTATTTGCCCGGTTCAGCGGTTGAAGGAAAAAAACCGATGTTTTCTGAAGCTCGGGGAGCAGTAGGGCAGCGATTAATTACCAACTCAAGTGCAACTAGAAACGAATTGTACGTAGACCGTGATATTACCGTATTGGCCAACCCTGAAATAGCAGGGCTGCCCAACTGGATTATCGCTTTAGTTGCGGCAGGTGGTTTAGCAGCGGCTTTGTCTACTGCGGCGGGCTTACTTTTGGTAATTTCCACTTCTATTTCGCATGATTTGATTAAAAAACAATTTGCACCTAATATTTCTGATAAAAAGGAATTACTGATTGCAAGAGTTTCTTCGTTGTTTGCTGTTGTAGTTGCTGGTTATTTCGGTATTAATCCACCAGGATTTGTGGCCTCTGTGGTTGCATTAGCCTTTGGTTTGGCAGCATCCTCTTTCTTCCCGGCAATTGTGATGGGTATTTTTAGCAAAAGAATGAATAGGGAAGGAGCCATAACAGGTATGGTAGCTGGCTTGGCTATTACTAGTTACTATATCGCACGTTTTAAGTTAGGTTGGATTGGCAATCCAGAGACTAGCACTGCTAATGATTGGTGGTTTGGTATCTCGCCAGAAGGTTTTGGGACTGTTGGGATGTTGGTCAACTTTGTTATTGCAATGGTTATTTCACGCTTTACTGCTCCACCACCAGAAGAGGTGCAAGAAATTGTAGAAATTATTAGAATACCAAGTGGGGCTGGAGATGCCGTTGAGCATTAAAAAATACTTGAAAGTTTATCCCAGTTAGAAAGAACCGAAACCAAAAGAATTCCAATTGAGATTAGTATAGCTAATATTTTCAACCATTTTTCAAGTTTATTATTTGGAGTTTTTCTATCAGAGTTTTTAGTATTAAAATTATTATTGCCTTCGATTATATTTATGTTTTTACTGTTTTTGACATTTATTTTCTTTTTGGGCATATCGTATAACTTTTGGAAGTCTTTGAACTCTTTAAAATTTCTAATATCGTTTTCTAATGTTTGAAACCATTCATATAGATTGGTTGTTCTTTTTGAATTCAATTTTTGTTTCTTCGGGTAACTTTTAATTCTCTCTTTTAGTGAACAGATTAACTCTTTGGTAAATAAAAACCTTCTTGCAAAAAACAATTCCATATTAAGACGTAGTTCTATTTCCTTTAGCTTAAAATCAAAAGAATTAAATTTAGCTGGAATTATAAAGTCTTCTAGCTGGAGATTTGTTTTTGACAGAAACCTTATCAAGTCCACTCGGTTTTGAAATAAATGTGGATTTTTTAATAGAATATGCTCTTCAATTGTCTTTTTTGTCAATGTTATATTTGTTTCCTCCTTATCGTTTACTAAAGAATTCCAGATAAGTTCTGTCCATTGGTTAATCAAAATACTTGTAACTAAAGTTATTTCGGAGTCTGAATAATCTATAATATTCAAATAATAATTACCCATTTTGAGCTTTTTGAAAAGCTCATTTTGAGACATAGATGTTTCTGATTTCTTAATTAATAGTGATTTATAAAAATTTGGTTTTGGCTCAGCCCAAATAGGCGTTAAAACTATCCCAGTGGCTTTAATTCTATTTTTCAAACCATTCTCATCGATAGTTATTTCCATATCTGCATAATTTGCTTCTAGTCTATAAGTAGCTTCTTTAGAGATATTGATAAGTTTTTCCAAATAAACAATTTTAAAATTTCCATCTAAGATACTTTCTAATTATCTATTTTTAGGAGGTTAATTTATTAGTACTAGATGAGCAACTACCATATCAAACATTTAGAAGAATATTTTCAGGTGTATCGTAAATCGGTTCGTAATCCAGAAGCTTTTTGGGAAGAAATTGCCGAGGAGCATTTTATGTGGCGCAAAAAATGGAATTCGGTTTTGGAATATGATTTTACAAAACCAGAGATTAAGTGGTTTGATGGTGCGCAGCTAAATATTACAGAAAACTGTATCGATAGGCATTTACATATTAGAGGAGATAAAACGGCTATTCTTTTTGAGCCAAATAGTCCAGATGAGGAAGCGCAACATATTACCTACAGAGAACTACATGCTAAAGTATGTCAGTTCGCGAATGTTTTAAAGTCGCAAGGCATCAAAAAAGGGGATAGAGTAGTGATTTACTTACCTATGATTCCAGAATTGGCAATTTCTATTTTAGCCTGTGCAAGAATTGGAGCAGTACACTCGGTAGTATTTGCAGGTTTTTCTGCTATAGCTTTAAGTACACGAATTAATGATTGCGATGCTAAAATGGTAATTACTTCCGACGGTAGTTATCGTGGTGCAAAAACCATCGATTTAAAAGGTATTGTTGATGATGCTTTAGAAGATAGCCCAGGTGTAGCAACTGTTTTGGTGGCTAAACGTATCAATTCAGATATTCAGATGAAGGAAGGACGTGATAAATGGTTATTACCACTTTTGGATGCTGAATCTACAGAATGCGAGCCAGAAATAATGGACGCAGAAGACCCTTTGTTTATTTTATATACTTCAGGATCAACAGGGCGTCCAAAAGGAATGTTACATACTACAGGTGGCTATATGGTGTATACCGCTTATACCTTTAAAAATGTGTTTCAGTACAAAGAAGACGATGTGTATTGGTGTACTGCCGATATTGGTTGGATTACGGGACATTCTTATATTGTTTACGGTCCGTTGGCTAATGGTGCTACGACGGTGATGTTTGAAGGGGTTCCTTCGTATCCAGATTTTGGGCGTTTTTGGGAAGTAGTTCAAAAGCACAAAGTGACACAATTTTATACTGCACCAACTGCAATTAGAGCTTTGGCAAAAGAAAACCTAGATTTTGTTACCAAGTATGACCTTTCTAGTCTTAAAGTCTTAGGAACTGTGGGAGAACCAATTAATGAAGAAGCCTGGCATTGGTATAACGACCATGTAGGTGATAAAAAATGCCCCATTGTAGATACGTGGTGGCAAACAGAAACAGGTGGAATTCTAATTTCGCCGATACCGTTTGCAACCCCAACAAAACCGACCTATGCCACCCTGCCTATGCCAGGAATTCAACCTGCATTAATGGATGAAAATGGCAAAGAAATTTTTGGCAATCAGGTAGACGGGCGCTTATGTATTAAGTTCCCCTGGCCTTCAATTGCTCGAACCATTTGGGGAGACCATAAACGCTATAAGGATACTTATTTCTCTGCTTTTCAAGACATGTATTTTACAGGTGATGGCGCCCTACGTGATGAGGTTGGCTATTACCGCATTACAGGTAGGGTAGATGATGTAATTATTGTTTCGGGGCATAATTTAGGTACTGCACCAATTGAAGATGCTATTAATGAACACCCAGCGGTGGCAGAATCTGCAATTGTTGGTTTTCCTCATGATATTAAGGGGAATGCTCTTTATGGTTATGTAATTTTAAAAGAAACTGGTGAGTCTCGTGACCGTGAAAATTTGAAAAAAGAAATCAATCAGGTAATTACGGAGCATATAGGGCCTATTGCCAAGTTAGATAAGATTCAGTTTGTACCAGGGCTTCCAAAAACCCGAAGTGGTAAAATTATGCGGCGCATACTTAGAAAAATAGCATCAAATGATATGGGTAATTTAGGGGATACTTCTACCTTGCTAAATCCTGAAGTGGTAGAGAACATTATCCAAGAGCGTTTATAAACTCAATAACGCCCAATACAAATTTATGCAAGACCCAAATGTGTTCTATAAAGAACAACTTTACAATCTTAAGTCACTGATAAAGAGCGATAAGAAAAGATTGAACTTATTGAGCCTATTAAGGTTGTCCGTTTTTATAGGTTCTGCTTTTCTTATTTATTTCTTTTCTGATTCCCCAAGAATAGCTGCTGTAATTGCGATTATCGGTATAGGAATTTTTATTAAGCTGCTCAAAATTTATGCTTCTCGAAAAACAAGTTATGACTTGAATAAAGCGCTTAAAACCCTTAATAAAGAAGAGCTTCAAATTGCGAAAGGCGATTATTTGAATCGGGAGGATGGTTCTGCATTTTTAGATGCAAACCACTTTTTCAGTGCGGATATCGATCTTTTTGGTAAAGGCTCGTTTTTTCAATATACAAATCGAACAGGCTTAAAAGAGGGCAGACGGTTTTTGGCCGATTTATTGGATTCGAATAAAATCATTGGCATAGAAGAGCGGCAAGAAGCCATAAAAGAGCTAGCTCAAATACCTAAATGGCGACAAAAATATACGGCATTGGCCCGCATGTTGAATTCTGATACTTCAAATGATACGATTACCTCTTGGTTGAAGAATTATCAGTCGTTTATACCCGCTCATTTTAAATGGTTGCCTGCAATTTTTACGGTTATTTCCTTTGCGTTTTTTATAGCATCGTTTTTTAACCTAATCGGATTTCAGCCTATTTTAATTTGGCTTCTTCTTGGGCTGGTAGTGACAGGCTTTTTTGTGAAAAGGGTAAATAAGTTGAGCGCTATTACCAATAGGATAAAAGAAACCATTCAACAATACGCACTATTATTAAGAGAGATTGAGGATTATGATTTTAAAACAATACTCCTTAATTCTGAAAAGGAAAAAATCAAATCGAACCAGCAAAAGGCATCTCAAGTTTTTAAAGATTTTTCGAAACACCTAGATGCCTTAGATAATAGAAATAATGTCTTCGTAGCCTTTTTGGGGAATGGCTTCTTTCTATGGGATATCTATTATTCAATGAAAATTGAAAAATGGATAGTTGCCCATAAAGATTTGGTAAGCCAATGGTTCGAAACCGTAGGGTTTTTTGATGGCTTCAACAGTTTGGCGGGTTTTGCATATAACCATCCAGAATTTACATATCCTCAGCTTTCGAATACAACAGATATGAGGATAGATGCCAAATCCTTAGGACACCCGCTTATTGCTTCGAATGATAGGGTCTGTAGTGATTTGCAGTTAAAAAATAAGGAGTTTTTTATTGTAACCGGAGCCAATATGGCTGGTAAAAGCACTTTTTTGAGAACAGTGTCCTCCTATATCGTAATGGCCAACGTTGGTCTGCCGGTATGCGCTGAAGAAAGTGTTTATAGACCGATAAAATTAATCACTAGTATGCGCACCAGCGACTCTCTCACAAAGAATAGTTCTTACTTTTTTGCGGAACTAACGCGTTTACAGTTTATTATTAAAAATTTGGAAAAAGGAACTTATTTGGTCATACTTGATGAAATTTTAAAGGGTACCAATAGTGTAGATAAGGCAGCCGGCTCTAAAAAGCTCATAGAGAAATTGGTAGCTATGGATGTTTCGGGTATTATCGCTACCCATGATTTAAGTCTATGTGAAATTAGCACCGATTTGCCCGAGGTTAAAAATTATTATTTTGAAACCGAAATCAGAAATGATGAACTCTATTTTGATTATACCTTTAAAGAAGGTATCTGTAAAAACATGAACGCTTCATTTTTACTTAAAAAGATGGATATCACCTGAGACTCTTTTTTTTGGGTTTAAAATCTTTGGTTCTTAAAGCTTTACCAGTCCGCCCGTTTTGAAGGATTTGTAAATGGCATCTTGTACGGCCATGTTTTTTAGATAGTCTGTAATATCGGTTTCAAAGTCTTCATTACTCTTTAGGCTTTGAACAAAATGTAGTTGGGTATGGTAGACGCAGTCCCCGGCAAAATTCTTTTTGTAAAAGGTGTAGTTGTGCTGTTTTTCTTTTTTCCCTAATAATTGAACGGTTATTTTTCCCTCACCATTGAGACGAAGACTACCCTTGTCACCCTCAATTAGCACAGCGCCAAAGGTCAATCTGGGGTCGTCAACGGTATTTTCATTGTAACGGTTTGCATCTATGAACCCTAAAGCGCCATTTTCGAAATTAATATGTACCCATGCAAAGTCTTCTCCTTTTATGTTTTGGTTCAATGTTTTTAGTTTGGCATAAACACTGTCTACCTCTCCAATTAAATACCTAAAGACATCAATAAAATGGATGCCCGTCTCATAGATCAGTAATTTTTCCATTTCCCGAAAATAGGGCTGTCTGTTCATATAAGCATCAGATTGCCAACCATCCCCCATACGCATGCGAAGATTAATAGCATGTGGTTTTCCAATGGTATTGGCGTTGAGCAGTTTTTTAATTTCTCTATGCCAAGGTTGAAATCTGAAGTTTTCGTGTACCATCATTCTTACCTTATTAGACTCTAAGAGCGCCGCAATTTTATGCGCTTCGGTTAAGGTAGGCGCCAAGGGCTTTTGGCAAATAATATGTACATTATTTTTTATGGCCAGCTCACATAATTCATAGTGGGTGTCTGGAGGGCTGATTATATCAATGAAATCTGGCTTATCCTTTTCAAAAACTTCTTCAATGCTATTATAGACCCTGTCAATTTTAAACTTTTCAGCAGCTGTTTCAGCTTTGGCTTTAAATCTATCGTATAATCCAATAATATGAACATCATTTATACGGTTCCATGCCTCAAAATGGAATTGACTAAAATAGCCTGCCCCCAAACACACCCCTTTTAGTTTTTTCATGACTATCTAATCAATCGTTTTTGCGGTTTCATATTCAACCAAAACAATATAGCCAAAATGTTTAGGATTGCACCCACAAAAAAGAAAAGCGTGGTAGAACCCCACCAGGCTGCGAGGTAAGGGAAGATTAAAGCGGTCACAAATGAGCCTATATTTCCGGCCATGTTCATAGTTCCCGAAACGGTGCCGGAAAATTCTTTACCGATATCGACACAAAAAGACCATGAGGGCGCAAGCGTCATATCGGCCCCAAAAATAGCAATACTTAAAAACACGATCGCGCCCACAGCTGTATCCATATAGATACTTCCGATTAATCCAAGTGCGGCGAGTGAAAACCCGAGTACAGCGGGTAAAACTCGCGAGCGTTTCCATCTTCCTTTGCTAAATATTCTATCCACTAATGCTCCTGAAAACCAATTGCCGAAAGCTCCGAATATTAGGGGGATAGAAGTGTATAGACCCGCTTCTACGGCCTCTAGGTTATACTCGCTTTTGATGTGTGGAAATAACCAGGTAAGGGCAAAAAAATTAGTGAAATTACTACAGAAATACTGTCCCATGGCCAACCACATATTTTTAGAACCGAGAACCTGTGCAAAAGGTACTTTGGCTTTGGCCTTAGAGATTTTTTTATCTTGCCTTGAGGCGATAATATATTCTTTTTCTTGATTGGAAATGAGTTTGTGGTCTTCAGGATTATCACGAAAGGCCATATACCAAATAGTCGCCCAAACAAACCCAATGGCACCCAATACATAGAAAGAGTTTCTCCACCCTAAATCATCTATCATAAAAGCCACCAATGGCAGGGCAAAAGCAGCGCCGAGGCGCGAGCCCGAAAAGTTTATGCCTGTCACGATACCACGTTCTTTCAAAGGAATCCAACTGTATATGGCTCTAGACATTCCAGGAAAAGCCCCGGCTTCTCCGGCACCGAACAAAAACCTTGTAATCAATAATGAAATAAAATTCCATATCGCACCAGTCAAAGCTGTGAATACCGACCATATTGCTACTATGACCGTTAATATTTTCCTGGGTCCCAAGCGATCGGATAATAATCCTGATGGGGCTTGTAACAAGGCGTATCCTAATGCAAAGGAAGAAAGTACCCAGCCCATTTGTTTGTCACTTAGTTGCAATGCCTCTGCTATGGGGTCTTTGGCTACCGAAATGCAAACACGGTCTATATAAAGGAGAAGGGCCAAAAGAAAGGTACCCAAAACCATAAAATAGCGCTTGGGGAAAAAACTATGATTTTTCATGATAACTCAAGTATTAGTTGGTGTAGCGCAGTTTCGTCACCCACATTGCCCGGAAATACGATGTAGGGCATTCCAGGAAAAGCACTTTTAGTATCTAAAATCCAAACTGGCACCCCAGGAATTGCCTGACCAGCGACAACTGCCGATTTAACACCTAGACCTTTGACAGCAATATCACTAGACGTTATACCACCTTTTGCAATTAAATATTTTGGTTTTTTGGTGAGGTTTTGAACTACCCCTACCAAACCTGAAGATACCCTGTTTACGATATTTAAGCTCTCTGTTTTGGTAGCTCCGGTAAAGACTTCTCGAGTGGTATATAAAACTACATCTTTACTCATTTTAATGAAAGAATCTATAAGAACGGAAAGGGTTTGAATCTGTTTTTGAAATTCCTCATCTTCATGAATATAATTCACCTTAAATTCTAGAAAGGCTAAATTTTCATTATTGTTTTTTAAATAATTTAATTGAGCTGTTGTTTTTGGTACATAGGATCCTATAATGGTAAGGCCCCCTAAAGTTCTTTCATTTAATGAAAGGGCCGTATTTATTTTAAAAAGCTTTGGTCGAATAGATGATATTGCATTTATAAACGATGCGGCGGTTCTGTAAACAATATCCTTATTCAGTTTTAGGCTGGCCAAAGCAACAACCTGGAGGTCATAGGGGCTTGTTGCATTAATAATAGTAATTTCCTTTTTCGAGAGCTCTTTGGTTACCTGAATAATTCCATCTTTTCTGATTGTTTGAATTGAAACCGAACCAACATTATCTATTTTAATATTGTTTTCCGTTTTTTCTTGAACCCATTCTCTGAGATTAGAAGATTTAAACCCGAAAGTATTATCTTGAGCAAAAGGAGTTTGTGAGACAGGTATAAAATCTTTACCTTCTTTGACGTAATGGATATCATTAAACGTATAGCGACCACCTTCAAAAAAAGCAGGGGTGAATACCTCTTTGCACTGCGCCCAATCTAATCCTTTTTTAAGCCCATCTATCTCGATAGGATAATGCCCTCTCAGGGTAGAATCGCTTCTGCTTATAGGAATGAGGGTTTTGCCCAGTAATTCCGTAATCTTTCTAAGTCTTTTTCCTAAAAGGAAACCTAGATCATAAGCTTCAATAGTATGTAGGCTTCTCGAATTGGTTAGAATAAAAAATATATTATGATTTGATATTGTATGTGAAAGGGTTTCTTCTGACCATTCTGTAATTATTGGAACATCATGAACGGTTTGGGTTCCAGTGGGATCATCGTCCAAAATAACGATTACTCTGGGTTTTTTATAAAACTCAGCTTTTATTTCTTCACTAATATCATCTAATAATTTTCCTTCGGTTATGCTATTTCGAATTTCTTCAGCAATCATACATTTAAATTCTCAGATACTAATACTCTTGCCGGTGCGCCGTCCCCATTTTTATAGTTGAGCGGAAAGGCCATAAGTGTGACTTCATTTTTTTCGATTTTGTCAAGATTGGTCAATCCTTCCAAAATCAGAATATCGTTCTTCATTAAAATCGTATGTATTTTGGTTACTTCTTCGATATTATTGACATCTGCAACGGAAGGTGGTTCTACACCAAGTATGTTTATTTGTTTTTCACCTAACCAATGTGCCAATTCTTCACTGATACGGGGTAATTCATCTCTATATTTTGATTGCCCAATATACTTGCTCCAGCCTGTCTTTAAAAGAACACTATCGCCATGTGAAATCAGATTTCGGTTGGAACCTAAATGGTTTAGCGTAATTTTTTCGCTTGGTGAAATTCCATCTAAATCTATGACCCAGGCCCTTGAGATAAAACGTTCTATGGGAATCTGATCTAAAGTTTGTCTGGTTACATCAAAATGGATAGGGGCATCCATATGTGTGCCGCTATGCGAATACAGGTGCAGGGTAGAGGCGTTCCATCCATCAGTTTCAATAGACTTTGATTGTTCAATACTAACACCGGCCATTGCTTCAGAAATGGGCTGAGTTAAATCTATAATTCTATTTTTAGCCAATTGCGTTCGCTTTTTCAAGAGTTAGAATAGAATCTATAACACTCTGTGCAATTTCAGTGGTCGTTGCCGAACCTTTTAAATCTTTTGTTAGATCACCTTTGGCAGTGGTGGCATTTATTCCTTTCATAATGTCATTTGCAGCCTCAATTTCGCCCAGATGTTCCAACATTATTGCAGCAGACCAAATCTGGCCAATAGGGTTCGCAATGTTTTGGCCAGCGATATCTGGGGCGGAGCCATGAATAGGTTCAAACATAGACGGGTAATTATTCTCAGGATTGATGTTTCCGCTACCTCCAAGTCCAAGACTACCCATAATGGCACCGCCCAAATCTGACAAGATATCCCCGATCATATTGGTCGTAACAATAACATCAAAAACTTCGGGCCTTAAGACAAAACTTGCCGAGGCGTTATCAACGTACATTTTGCTGTACGCAACATCAGGATATTCCTTAGATACTTCTTCCATTACATGATCCCAAAAACCTAAAGAATATATCAAGGTGTTGGATTTTGTAACGTTAGTTAATTTTTTTCTGCGTTTTCTGGCAAGTTTAAATGCATAATGTGCGATACGTTCCACCCCGAGGCGAGTTACCATGCTAGTATCTACTGCAACACCATTGGGAGTATCTGGATAAAGGATTTTTCCATTCTGTACAAATTCACCTTCATTATTCTCCCTGATGATTACAAAATCAATATCATTTTCTGTTTTATCCCTTAGAGGACTTTCTATACCAGCAAATAATTTAACCGGTCTATAATTTACGTATTGTTCTAAATCGGTTCGTACTTTAAAGGTATAATCTTTTGCCGGTAGCGTGTCATCAACTTCTGGAAGACCAACCGCACCAAAATAAATAGCATCAAAAGACTTCAAAGTTTCTATACCGTTCTCGGGCATAAACTCTCCATGTTTTAAATAATGTCCAGCGCCCCATGAGAAATTTTCTTTCGATATAGTAAACCCGTATTTTTTTGCCACAGCCTCAATGACCGATATTCCTGCGGGTACAATTTCTTCACCAATTCCATCACCGTTTACTACGGCTATCTTATAATTTTTACTCATAGAATACAGTATTTTGCATAATTTTGCATTAAAATATGATATAAATGTATTTTTTTAAATTAATATTAGCAAAATAATAGGTTTTTATTTTTATTTATAGATAATTATGTATTTTATACAAAATTTTTGCATAAAATAAATTGAACTTATGACTAAAGTCACTTTAAAGGATATTGCCGATAAGCTTAATATTTCTATCTCTACCGTTTCTAGGGCACTGGATGATAATCCGAATATAAGCGTTCGAACCCATGAAAAGGTTTGGAATGCGGCAAGAGCGATGGGTTATGTTTCCGATACTCATTTTGCTAAAGACGGCTTAAAGCAATCGAACCTTATTGGGGTCATCGTACCAAAATTAAGCTACCATCTTTATGCTATGGTGATTAGCGGCATTGAAAATATTTTGGAGCAAAGGGGTATGCATATCCTTATATGCCAATCTAATGAATCTTTTGAGAGGGAAAAAACATTGATTGAAGAGCTTATCGCTGTAGGGGTAAATGGAGTTATAGTTTCCATTGCCTCTGAAACCAAAGAATTTGGGCATTTTGAAAAATTGAAAAGTAGAAACATTCCCTTGGTATTCTTTAACCGTGAGTGCAATGCAATAAGGACCGATAAGGTAGTAATCGATAACAGAAAAGTGGCTCATGAAGCAGTAAATCATTTGATAGCTATAGGTTGTGAGAATATTGCCTATTTGGGCGGACCGGAATCATTACAAATAAATTTAGAAAGGGCCCAAGGATATAAAGATGCTCTGGAGGAAAATAGTATTCCAATAAAAGAGGAAAATGTGGTGTTTAGTAAGTTCGATAAAGAAAGTATGCTCTCTGCAGCTAGAAAGCTATTATACGCACCCAACTATCCAGATGGTATTTTAACCTTCAGTGACCAAATCGCTATTAACTTAATGGTTGCGGCAAAAGAAAGAGGCATAGCCATACCCGAAAAGTTATCTGTAATCGGATTTAATAATGAACCGGTCGGTGAGCTTATAGAACCTTCTCTTACAAGTATAGATCAACCTGCCTATCAAATGGGCCAAGAAGCTGCAGAACTTCTTTTAAAGCAAATGGAGAATGAGAATGAAAGCTTTGAAAAGCGCATTTTGAAATCCTTTTTGGTGGTAAGAAAATCAACAAATAGAAATAGAACCTAAAAATAATTAGTTAAAAACAAACATTTAAAATGAGTAGCAAAGGAGAATTTATTACATATTTTTTTAGAAAGGTAGGCATCAAGAAAGTAACGGTAGTTTATTGGTTGAAGCTGAAGACTTTAGTAAGCAGACAAAAACCGATATTCGAAAATGGTATGTAGTATCGCCTGAATTTTCATCAAATCTCAAAAGGGAAAACACTCAGTTGCATTTTCAAGGGGCTAGCCAAGAAAGATATTTAGAGATTTTGCCCGATACGAGGATTAACCATAATGAAGAACTTATACCAGGCGAGAATTTTAGTAATGAACCTGGCAAACTGGCCATTCTTCATTATAAAGTTAATATCTCAAATCCTGGCAGGTACTACGTCTGGGTAAGGGCCTACAGTGAAGGTTCTGAAGATAATGGGGTACATGTCGGCATTGATGGTACTTGGCCAGAATCTGGCCAGCGTATGCAATGGTGCGATGGAAAGAAAAACTGGTTCTGGGCCAGCAGGCAACGTACTAAAGAAGAGCATTGTGGAGTTCCCGGTCTTATTTATTTAGATATTGAAAAGGCCGGTGAGCACGATATACAGTTCAGTTTACGTGAGGATGGTTTTGAGATGGATCAATGGCTTATAACTACGGACAAGGATTTCAAACCAAAAAACCCTGAAATAAAAAAGGATATTTCGGACCTTTCATTATGGGAAAAAGTAAAGTATTACCAGCCTTATGCCACGATAATAGATGCCAAAGATTTTGAAAATATAGATAATGGTTTTTACATTGATGGTGATTGGCTTGCAATAAATCCAGAGCAAAGAAAGACCGCAGAAGCCAAAACTATTTTCAATGAAAATTCTGGTCTTTACGATGTGGTTCTTTTTGGAGTGGGAGAAAACGATGGAAGATCTTCATACGCCTTTAGTGTAAATAATTTTGAACAAGGTAGTTTTAGTCGACCTCTGAGCAGAGATACTTTTGAAGAAGGCGCAAAATACGCCAAGAGTTTTTTAGATGTTCAATTGAACAAAAATGATGTTATCAGTGTAAAAGCGAATATAGGTAGTGAAGATGGTAAAGAGTATAGTAGGGGTCGCTGGAATGGGATGGTTATCACCAAAATTGGTCATGGACAGAATCTTCTCACCGAAATGCAAGGTGATGACACTTCTGCAAAAAAGCCAACAATTGATGGCGAGTTAAAGAAGTGGCATAAGGTCACTTTAACCTTTGAAGGTCCTTTTACTTCAGAAAAGGAAGAGTATAATCCATTTATGAACTATAGGTTCAATGTTACCTTTTCGCATAAGTCTTCGGGTAAAGTCTATAAAATACCAGGTTATTTTGCCGCTGATGGTAACGCAGGTGAAACTTCTGGTACTGAAGGTAATAAATGGCGCGTACATTTTTCTCCAGATGAAATAGGGGAGTGGACTTACAATGTCGATTTTAGAAAAGGAAATTGGGTAGCTATCAGTGATAAGAAAAACACCGGTGCAAGTGGTAAGTATATGGACGGTTCAAAAGGAACTTTTAGCATTGAAAATACCGACAAGAAAGGAAATGATTTTAGGGCCAAAGGAAGGTTGAATTATGTTGGTGAACGGTATTTACAGTTTGCGGAAACGGGGGAATATTTTTTAAAGCAAGGGCCAGACGCACCAGAAAACTTTTTATCCTATAAAGATTTTGATGGAACCTTTCATAATGATGGGCATAGAGATAATTTCATAAAATCATGGACGCCGCATCTTCAAGATTGGAAAGAGGGTGACCCAACATGGAAAAAGGGAAAAGGTAAGGCCATGATCGGGGCTTTAAACTATTTGGCTTCTGAAGGATTGAATTCCGTTTCTTTTTTAACCAATAATATTGAAGGCGATGATCAAAATGTTTTTCCATATATAGACTATGATACTTATGATAGAATCGATGTTTCTAAAATGGATCAATGGGAAATCGTTTTTTCGCATGCCCAGAAACTAGGCCTCTTTCTTCATTTTAAAACATTGGAGGTAGAAAATCAAGGTTTGCTTGATAATGGAGGAGTTGGTGCTAACAGCAAGCTCTATTACAGGGAGTTAATAGCAAGATTTGGTCATCATTTGGCATTGAACTGGAATTTGTGTGAAGAAAATGGGGAATGGATTCCTAACCACCCCACGCCTCCACAAGATACTGAACAGCGTTTGGCCATGACCCATTATTTTAAGAAGCACGACCCGTATCATCATCATTTGGTAATACATAATGGAGTAATGTACGATGATCTTTTGGGGCCTGATAGCGGACTTACAGGGCCTTCTATACAAACGCACACCTCTGATTTTAGAACTGTGCATAAAGAGGTTTTACATTGGCTAGATGCTTCTGAAAAAGCAGGTTTTCAATGGGCGGCAGCGGTCGATGAGCCAGGCGATGCACAGCATTCGCTGCTTCCAGACGATGAAGACCCAGATCATGATGTGGCCAGAAGAAATGCATTATGGGGTACCCTTATGGCCGGTGGCTGGGGAAATGAATGGTATTTTGGATATAAACACCCCAATTCTGATATAACATGCGAAGACTATCGATCTAGAGATTTATTTTGGGATCAAGCCGTTAATGCCATTAGGTTCTTTAAAGAAAATAAAATTCCTTTCTGGCAAATGGTCAATAAGAATGCGCTGGTTGGTAATTCTGATGATAATAATAAGCTATACTGTATGGCGAAAGAGAACGAAGTTTATTTAGTATATCTCAATACAGAACCAACTGCTACACTTGATTTAAGTAGTGCCAGTGGAAAGTTTACCATATACTGGCACAACCCTAAATTGGGAGGCAAATTACAAAAGTCAAAGGTAAAAGAAGTAAACGGAGGTCAAGAGGTTGCGTTGGGCAAACCTCCTAAATCCAATCAAAAGGATTGGGTAATTTTAATACAGAAAAAAGAGTAATTCGAATTATCATAAAATGATAAAAAAGATATTGATTGTGCTTAGCATTTTAGGTCTAGTTGGTTGTAAAACAGATCTAACCCAATTAAATGACAATGGCTATATTAATTTATACAATGGGCAGGATTTAAATGATTGGAATATCATGTGTCGTGATTTTAATAAAGAACTGGCAGAAAAGGTATTTACTTCAGGAGAAAATGGAGTAATGCACGTATTCAAAGATTTTGAAGATGAATTTGGATTTAAAGAAAATCGCAATGAAACCCATTGTATGTTCTTTTCGAATAAAGAATATAGTCG
The DNA here is from genome assembly GCF_042684265.1 of Croceitalea marina. Lineage (NCBI taxonomy): Bacteria > Pseudomonadati > Bacteroidota > Flavobacteriia > Flavobacteriales > Flavobacteriaceae > Croceitalea > Croceitalea marina. The sequence goes on from NZ_JBHULB010000011.1 coordinate 59,106, forward strand.
CTATAGTTTTAAGTTTGAATACAAATGGGGCGCTAAAAGATTTAACAATTTTGACACGTATCAATATGATGCAGGCATGTATTATCATGTTTTTGATGCAAAGGTTTGGCCCCAAGGTTTGGAATACCAGGTTCGTTATAACCATTTAGAAGATTTGAATCACACTGGCGATATTTGGAACTCAGGAGCGCAGTTTGACTGGTATGCCCAAGAGGGAGAATCTAGTACTAAGGAGTTAAGTTATTTGTCGCCTCAAGAAGGAGGGGTTGCGCAAAAATATAGAGGTGGCGAACACCGAGCCAGCAAAAAAACTGTTTATAATGGCTTAAATGGTAGGTGGAACAAATGTGAGGTAATTGTTATGGGTAACAAATATGCTGTTCATATTTTAAACGATAAAGTTGTTAATGTGCTTAGAAATCTAAGTCATAGTAAAGGCGTAATTGGCTTACAAGCCGAAACTGCCGAAATTTTTTATCGAAATATTGAAGTAAAAGAATTTAATAGCGATATTCCAATAGAAAAGGTTTTAGAAAAGTATAAATGAAATATAATATGGCCAGTAGATTAAAAAGAAATGCCCTTACTAGAGTAGTAAGGGCATTTTGTAGCGAGAGAGGGACTTGAACCCTCGGCCTCCGGGTTATGAATCCGACGCTCTAACCAGCTGAGCTACCTCGCCGTATTGCTTTTTAGCGGCTGCAAATATAAACGTAATTTTTGGCGCAATCAAAATTCAGAATTAATTTATTATTTTGAAATTTATTTTTCTATATTACCACACATATAAATCAATCTAAAGAAAATAAATAAACAGCATGGGTGATAAAGTAAAATTTGAAATTGAGTTTGTGATTCAGTCTTCACCTCAAATGCTTTACCAATATATTTCAACTCCATCAGGTCTTTCTGAGTGGTTTGCAGATAATGTAAATTCTAGGGGAGAACTTTTTACATTTATTTGGGATGGAACAGAGGAAGTAGCAAAACTATTGAAAAAGAAGAGCGATGAGTTCGTAAAGTTTGCTTGGGAAGAAAATGAGGATGACAGCTTTTTTGAAATGAGAATAATTGTCGATGAAATTACCAAAGATGTTTCACTTTTTATCTCTGACTTTGCCGAAGAAGATGAGAAAGATGAGGCTAAAATGCTTTGGGAAAATCAAATTGCGGACCTAAAACATGTACTTGGGTCTAAGTAATAAAATCTACTTTTGATAATGTATCTTTGGCCTTGATTTTTCAAGGCTTTTTTTATGATCAATTTTAATGGAAACCTTATTTCTTCTAAAGAGAAGTTCTTAAATCACGAAAACCGCGGTTTTAAGTACGGCGATGCTCTTTTTGAAACAGTACGTATTAGTAATGGAAAGTTGCTTTTTTGGGAGGACCATTATTTTAGATTAATGTCAAGTATGCGAATTCTTCGCATGGAAATTCCGATGGAGTTCACCATGGAGTTTTTAGAAGCGGAATTTATAAAGACTTTGGAGGTAAATAAGCTTTTAGGTTCAACGGCAAGAGGCAGATTATCGGTATTTAGAAATGATGGAGGCAGGTATACGCCGAAAACCAATGAATGCTCTTTTGTATTAGAGGTAGAAGAATTAGAAGTGCCTTTTTACACCATTGACGATACTTCGTATGAAATTGAATTGTATAAAGACTTTTATGTAAATGCCGATATGCTTTCAAACCTAAAGAGTACAAACAAGTTAATACATATCGTTTCTAGTGTTTATGCTAAAGAGAATGGTTATCAAAACTGTTTATTGCTAAATGGAGCCAAGCAAGTTGTTGAAGCTATTAACGGCAATGTTTTTTTGGTTTCGGGGAAGAAAATAAAAACCCCTCCTTTAAAAGATGGCTGTTTAGATGGAATCTTACGAAAAAAACTGACTGAAATTATTTCGAAATGGGATGATTTTGATTTAGAAGAGGTTTCAATTTCTCCTTTTGAGCTACAAAAAGCAGATGAGCTTTTTATTACCAATACCATCATAGGCATACAACCAATTACAAAGTACCGTAAAAAGCAATTCGAAACTACAGTAGCAAGAAGTTTGTTAGGCAGGTTAAATGCCTCGGCGCGTTTAAGCTAGTTTAAAGTAGGGTTTTCAGGCGCATTGGACCATATCAGGTAATCACCTCCTAATTCGACCATTTTCTCTTTCCAGAATGCGCTGGCCGATTTTTGAATGATATTACTTTCATACTCATTTTTAACCACTACCCAAGAATTAGAAGAAAGTTCTTGATCAAGTTGCAAAGAGTCCCAACCAGAATAGCCCAGGAAAAAACGAATATCGTTTTCGGTGATTATTCGGTCGTTTATAAGCTGAATGGTTTTTTCAAAATTCCCGCCCCAATAGATACCATCTGAAATTTCGATACTCCCTTCGATTAATTCTGGCACTTTATGTATGAAATAAAGATTGTCTTGCTCAACCGGGCCACCATTAAAAACTTTGAAAGGAATCGTAATCTCTTTGATAAGATCACTAATGTCATATTCCAAAGGTTTATTTAAAATAAAACCTACAGAACCTTCCTCGTTATGTTCAGCCAAAAGCACCACAGAGCGATTGAAAGAGACATCGCCTGTTATGGATGGTTCGGCAATTAGAAGTTTTCCTTTTTTAGGTTTCGGGTTCACTACAAATAAACATTAGCTTCTTAAATGTAGTATTTTAATTTATATTTTCAAAAAAGGGCTAAAACAATAAAAGCGCTTCTATTGTAGAAGCGCTTTCAAAGTACCTTAAAATATAGATTTAGTTTACAGCTTTTGCCAACTCAGCTCCTGCTTTAAACTTTACAACATTTTTAGCTGCAATTTTGATAGTCTGTCCAGTTTGTGGATTTCTACCTTCTCTTGCATTTCTTCTAGAAACAGACCAAGATCCGAAACCTACTAAAGAAACTCTACCACCTTTTTTAAGAGATCCTTCAACGTTTCCTAAGAAAGATTCCAATGCCTTTTTGGCTGCTGCTTTTGTGATGCCAGCATCAGCTGCCATTGCATCGATTAATTCTGTTTTGTTCATAATTGAATTAAATTAATTGTTGTTAAAATAACTTTAATGCTGAAACAAATTTATACGGATTTGTATTGGAAGCAAGTGAAATCAGGGGAAAATGGCGTTTTTGTTAATAACTAGGGGTGTTTGTTGATAAATGTGAGGTTTTTCTACAAATTTCCTTAGCCTAGTGGTAGTAAGGCTTTAGCCGACATATGCATTTTTTGATAGTTGAAGGCCATTTAGTACCTCGTGCGTTTTCATTTTTCGCTTTCCAGGTAGTTGAATTTCCAATAGATTTAAATACCCTTCTTTGGCAGCAACCTTTAAGGTCTTTTTAGTGGCAAATATTTTACCAGAGGTGTAGTCATGGTCTTCTTTCTCTAATTCTGTTTTAAAGACCTTTAGTTGCAATTCTTCTTCTTCATTATATAAGGTAGTCCATGCAGTGGGGTAAGGGCTAAGACCTCTTATATGATTGAAAATTTCAATTAAAGATTTTGACCAGTCTATTTCGCAAGTCTCTCTATGTATTTTATGTGCGGTTTTCAAATCTTTAAAACCCGGCTGTTTCTCAAGTGCTATTTCGTTTCGTTCTATTTTATCTACCGTCTTTAATATTAGGGAAGCCCCAAGCTCCATCAACTTATCGTGAAGCTCACCGGCGGATTCGGTAAGGCCAATCTCAATACTTTCTTGCAAAATTATTTCTCCGGTATCTATCTTTTCATCAATAAAGAATGTAGTAACCCCAGTTTTTGTTTCTCCATTCATAATGGCCCAATTAATGGGTGCGGCACCGCGGTATTGTGGTAATAATGAGGCGTGAAGGTTAAAAGTGCCATATTCAGGCATTTGCCAAACCACTTTTGGCAGCATTCGAAATGCAACTACTATTTGAAGGTTGGCATTTAAGGATTTTAATTCCTCTAAAAAGGCTTCATTCTTTAGATTAGTAGGTTGTAATACCTTAATTGCTTTAGAAACTGCATATTCTTTAACAGCCGATTGCTTTAATTTTCTCCCTCTACCTGCAGGCCTATCCGGAGCGGTAATTACACCGACCACCTGGTAACCTGCGGCTACAAGTTTGTTTAAACCTGCTACGGCAAAATCTGGTGTCCCCATAAAAATAATCCGTAGATTTCTCTTTTCCTTATATTCTTTCATATTCATTCTTATGGTTTATTTGTATCAATTCGTCTTCCAATAATTCTTGTATGGTTTTCAACACTTGACTTTCCTCAGTATTTAACTCTGCTATAATTGCTCTAGAGCTTAATTTTTGGCCGCTTAAGAGTGCTAACACTTCAGACTTTAATACCGAATCCATACTTTTTGAAGTGCCATTCTTTTTGCAAATATCACATTTTCCGCAGGCGGTAGTTGTTTGCTGGCCAAAGTAGTTTAATAAGAATGTGCTTCTACATGTTGTTTTATTTTCAATGTAGTGCAACATTTGATTGAGGTTTTCGGTTTTGGTATCGTTTAGCAGTTTTATGGTTTTGGCAAATACATTGATTGTTTTATCGTCTTCCCTTGGTACCAAAAAAGAAAGTTCCAAATCGTTTTTTGTCCTTGTGTAGGTTACCAGGTTATCTTTTTCCAATTTCTCCAATACTTGCATAACCTTTTCTTGCTGAATATTGGTTTTCTTGGCAATAAGGAAAGGATTGATTTTTGTTTCAAAATCAAATAGACCACCATATGTTCTTATTATGGACTGTATAATAGGTGCAATATCAGAATGCCTTTGTAAATAATCAAAAAGAACATCTTTTTTAGTTGTAAACTTTAAGGTGGTCTTTTGCTGAAAGTTCTCAGAAAGGCTCAACACCGAATTTTGATCTAAAACTCTAAGACCGTTGTAGGTAAGTAGCTGATTCAATTCGTATTTACTACAAAAAGAATTGAAGTTTAAGCTGAAAGTCTCGCCGCTTCCTTCTCCATAAGCAATCTGAAAATGACTGTTTAAACGTTTATACAGTAACTTAACAAATGTGACATCTGGTAAGGACTGAACAAATTGTTGTTTTGCCCATTTTTTATCTTCTAAATTACTGAGAATAATAGCTTTCGCAGGTTTACCATCTCTACCGGCCCTACCGGCTTCTTGAAAATAGTTTTCAATACTATCGGGTAGTTGGTAATGAATTACAATTCTAACCTTCGGATTATCGATACCCATGCCAAAGGCGTTTGTGGCCACCATAACTTTTGTTTTACCATTTAGCCACTCCGTAAGTTTTTTCTTTTTCTCCGTTTTTGATAAACCACCGTGAAAAAAAGTAGCACTGATATTTTTATTTTGAAGTAACTCTGATATCTGTACGGTCATTTTTCGCGTTCGCACATAAACGATGCCACTCTGGTCTAGGTTCTTTAAAAGACTAATTAATTGATAGCGTTTGTCTTCAAAAATCTTTACCTCAAAAGAAAGGTTCTTTCTTTCGAAAGAATCTTTCGTAATCAAGGGGTTCTCTAATTCTAAATTTTGAATAATATCTGCGCTCACTTTTTTAGTGGCAGTTGCCGTTAAGGCTATGATTGGTTTACTTGGTGCTAAAGTCTTTAATAAAGCACATTTTAGGTAAGCCGGTCTAAAATCATGACCCCATTGCGAAATACAATGGGCCTCATCAATTGCAATAAGACTCACGTTCATTTGTTGAATACGGTCCTGTATTAATGATTGCTGAAGTCTTTCTGGGGATAAGTATAAAAATTTATAGTTGCCGTAAATACAATTATCCAATAAATCGTTTAGTTCATCAAAAGAAATTCCTCCGGTAAGTGCAATGGCTTTTATACCTTTTTCTTTTAGGCTATCAACTTGATTTTGAATTAAAGCGACCAGTGGCGAGATAACGATACAGATACCTTCTAAATGCATAGCTGGTAACTGATAACAAACAGACTTTCCGCCCCCAGTTGGCATTAAGGCGAGTACGTCTTTTTTATCAAGAATTGTGGTAATTACACTTTCTTGAGAACCTTTGAAGGAGTCAAACCCCCAATATTTTTTAAGAATAGTTTGTAGCCCTTCTTGCACTAAATGCGTTTTAGTTCATTTAAGATAAAGGAAATACGTTCAGAAACTGAAGTTTTTGGAACAGAAATAGGGGAGTATCCAAATGCTTTATAGGTATTCATTAAGTTTTTATGCAATTTTTCAGCCTCGTCAAAAGTTTCTAGACGCTCATTATCGGAAACATAGATTTCTTTCCAAGGGGGCATTATAAAAACGACATCATATTTATGGTTTTCACAGGTATTTATAAAATCTTGCCCATACGATTGTTTAAAATAGTTCATGTAGGCCAATACATCTGGCATACCTCGGTCAAAAAAACTAACTTCTGTATCTAAATCTTGAGCCTCTTTGAAATGGCTTAAGCGACCTTGCAATAAGAGTTGATTAAATTTAAGAGGGTCGTCTACAAAAGCCAAGGGGTTTGATACAGGAGTTTTCTTTGTTCCATCAAGTTTGGCTTTGGCGGTCATACTTCTGATAATTTCATGAAAACAGCGATAACCTTGATTCTCAAGGCCGTTTATTATGACTGTTTTACCCGTTCCGGGGGCACCGGTAACCACTATTTTCTTAATGCTCAAAAAAAAGTATTTATGTTACAAAGTAATGAAATCGCTTTAAGGGAAAAAAATAGAAACTTAACGGATTATATTTGTAAAAAAAAGAATGGACGCGGAGAAATCACAAGAGTTTTACGATAGACTTAAAGAACAACTTTTAGAAAATAGTTCTTGGCCATCTAAATACCTTTATAAGTTTATTGTCCCCACCAATACCAATAAGATAGAACGTATAATAGGTATCTTTGATAATATAGGCGCAGTAATTGACTCTAAACAATCTAAAAAAGGCACTTATACCAGTGTTTCTATAACCGTTACCTTAGAAAATCCGGATGCGGTAATAGAGAAATACAAAGAGGTATCAAAAGTGGAAGGCGTAATTTCGCTCTAAATCCACTATAAATGCAATAAATTTCTTAATTTGCGCGATATAACGGAGACTTCCTGTTAGTAATAATCATAAACTTTCCAGTTTGAATTTAGTAGAAAATTTAGAATACAATACCGAGCGCCCTCAATTAATTATTCCTGAGTATGGGCGACACTTTCAAAAAATGGTAGACCATGCGGTTTCCATTGAAGATAAAGAAGAACGAAATAAAGTAGCTCAAGCTATTATAAGCGTTATGGGTAATTTACAGCCTCATTTACGTGACGTGCCAGATTTTCAACACAAACTTTGGGACCAGTTGTTTATTATGTCAGATTTTAAATTGGATGTCGATTCTCCATTTCCCATTACATCAAAAGAGGTTTTAAGACAACGTCCTGAGCCTTTAGAGTATCCACAAAACCATCCAAAATACAGGTTTTATGGCAATAATATAAAACGTATGGTCGATGTTGCCGTAAGTTGGGAAAAAGGCGATTTAAGAGATGGTTTAGAATACGCGATCGCTAATCATATGAAAAAGTGTTATTTAAACTGGAATAAGGATACAGTTGATGATGCAGCTATTTTTGCCCATTTAAAAGAGCTTAGTAATGGTGAGATCGATTTGGCTCCAAGTGGCGAAAGTCTTACCGAGAGCAACCAATTTCTTAAGAATAGAGTTCAAAAATCCAATAGAAGCTATAACAACAGCAAAAAGAACTCAAGAAACAATAACAACCGTAATAAAAAGCGGTACTAATTATTAGCATTCAATCAAGTAAATGGGGACATTTAGAATAGAAGGGGGGCACCAACTTAAAGGTGAGATTACCCCTCAAGGCGCAAAAAATGAGGCACTTCAAATTCTTTGCGCGGTTTTACTTACTGATGAAAAAGTAACTATACACAATATTCCTGATATCGTAGATGTCAATAAACTAATTGCGCTTTTAGAAGACTTAGGTGTAAAAATTCAGAAGAAAGGCAAAGGTTCGTATACCTTTAAATCAGATGATATTAATCTAGATTACCTACAGTCTGATCAGTTTAAGCAAGATGGTCGCGGTCTAAGAGGTTCAATTATGCTTGTAGGCCCTCTTTTAGGGAGATTCGGAAAAGGATATATTCCTAAACCAGGTGGTGATAAAATAGGACGCCGAAGATTAGACACCCATTTTGAGGGTTTTATCAAACTAGGTGCAAAATTCAGATATAATAAAGAAGAATATTTTTACGGGGTAGAGGCAAAGAAACTAAAAGGCACCTACATGCTTTTAGATGAAGCTTCTGTAACAGGCACTGCAAATATTGTGATGGCCGCTGTTTTAGCAGAAGGTACTACTACCATTTATAATGCTGCCTGTGAGCCCTATCTGCAACAACTATGTAAGATGTTGGTGCGTATGGGAGCCAAAATCACCGGTATAGGTTCTAATCTTTTGAATATTGAAGGCGTAGACCGCTTAGGGGGTACAGACCACTCGATGCTTCCGGACATGATTGAAATTGGAAGTTGGATCGGACTTGCCGCTATGACAAAAAGTGAGCTTACCATTAAAAATGTAAGTTGGGATGATCTCGGGCAGATACCTAATGCTTTTCAGAAATTGGGTATTCAATTAGAACGACGTGATGATGATATTTATATTCCGGCCCATAAAGACGGGTATGAAGTCCAGAATTACATAGACGGCTCTATTTTGACTATTGCAGATGCGCCTTGGCCGGGTCTAACACCAGATTTGTTGAGTATTTTATTAGTAGTTGCCATACAAGCAAAAGGAGAGGTGGTGATACATCAAAAAATGTTTGAAAGCCGTCTGTTCTTTGTTGACAAATTGTTGGATATGGGTGCCAAAATCATTTTATGCGACCCGCATAGGGCGACTATTATCGGTCACAATTTTAAGTCCACTTTAAAAGCAACTACCATGACCTCACCAGATATCAGGGCCGGGGTTTCTTTATTGATTGCGGCACTGTCTGCCAAAGGAACGTCTACCATTCATAACATCGAGCAAATAGACCGCGGCTATGAGAATATTGATGAAAGGCTACGCGCTATTGGAGCTAAGATAGATAGGGTTTAATTAAACAAAATGGTTGCCTAAGGTCGGGTTTATAAACTTTGGTTTTGACTTAGAACAGACCTATTAGTATTTTTCTGTTCGAAGAATTTTTTCCATTTTACGACCTTTTGCCAATTCATCAATCAGCTTTTCCATACGTCTACATTGTTTATATACTAAAAATTCATCTTCTATTTCTTCAATTCGATAACCGCAGACAACCCCTTTGATCAAGTGAGCGTTTGAATGTATTTTGGCCTTTTGAAAAAACATTCTAAAGCTTGCTTTTTGATCAATAAGTTCTTGTAAAGCATTTTGACCAAAACCAGTAAACCATTGAATTACTTGGTCAAGTTCTTCTTTTGTTCTTCCATTTTTCTCTATCCTCTTTAGGTAATGAGGATAGATAGATGCAAATACCATGTTGGCAACTTGTTCATTTTTTTCGGCTGTTGCTCTCATTTTAATTTAAATTAATTTGTTGAAAACATCTCGCTTTATACTAGGCTACGAAAACATTGCACGAGTTGTATTCTTAGCTGTTAATCTTAAAGAAATATAGCAAAATATTTTTAACGATGGTAAGGGAATTGGACCTCCGTACCCTTACATGATATTGTTCGCCAAAGTAGTTCGCACTAGTGGACGGATAGTTATAGTATTTTGTATTATCCTACAGATTCGTCAATCTGGTAGAGCGCGAAGATGATCTTGTTACTTTTTTTTGACTATAAAGGCGCTAAATAAAGCAACTATCATTCCTATGGGAAAAACTTCCATGTAGGTAATTAAAATAGCAAACAAAGGGTTCTTGTACATTTCCTTAAAGTTTGCCATTTGAGCGGTTGTAGCTTCAACCTCATCCGGAGCAGAATTTTTTATTAAATAGTCCGCATAAACATCAATAAAATCGGGTACAAAAAAATAATAATACAATAGACCGACCACAACATAAAAGGTAGAGGCAACAAAACAAATTAGTGCTCCTGTTTTAAATGCTTTAGAAAACCCGATTTTTCCATCAAGATAATTGTTTCTGTAATTGCGTACTCCAAAATAAATTAAAGAAAACATAATGACCAATGTGGCATACCCTATTATATCGTTTCCTTTATAATCAGGATTTGAAATCATCATATTCATATGGATAATCGCATTGACACTTAATAATATGCCTATTACTGCTCCGAAAATTAGAATGATTTTTTTCATAATTGTTGGATTTAGAGTTTGCCTCGAAACTATTATTTTAAACAATAACTTACTTCATACTTTGGTACCAATTGTTGAGCTTCAGCATTTTTATACCAAAGTACTAATTCCCTCACTCGACGATTTTAATTTCTTTGGCAACCGCAATTGCCCTAAACCTGCTTTTTACATTCATTTTGGTATAAAGGTTAGAAACATGGGTTTTTATTGTGCTAAGTGAAAGAAACAATTCGTCCGCAATCTCAGAATTACTATGCCCTTGAGCTATCAGCTTTAAAATTTGGTATTCTCTGTTTGTTAAATTCAATCTTTTTAAGCCAGCCTCATTTAATTTAAATTCTTTGGCTTGCGGAATCATATTTTGTTTATCTACTAAAATAGCTTGTGCTTTTGGTTTTATTAATTGAGAAGCTATCCAGGCACCCAACAAGGTGAACATAAGGGCAATCAATCCAATATAAATATCGATTGCGTTTTCCCTAATTATAAAATTCCATTGCAACCATTTCAATCCAAAAATTAAGCTAGCGGTTGCCAAACCATATAAGATGATGTGACTTGCACCACTATCTAAATGCATTTTACATGAAACTTTCTTACGGAGATTGTAGCTTTCTTTTTTCATGACCGATATAATGTTGCGCTATGTACAATGGCTGTGTAAATAGCGTTAGGGTTTTGGCATTGGTAATTAATTCTGAGGAAATATAGCAAAATACTTTTAACGATATCATGTGAAGTAGACCTCACCCTCACACGACAGGGTTCGTGAAATAGTTCAAGTTATCAGATATATGCTAATCCCTAAATAAAGAATCAAGTATGTTGTATGACATATTGAAATACTTTCGAAAATGTTATCCCAAATGTATATGTCAAACTATTATTTTTCTACCAAGTCCCCATCTGGGTATTTTGCGAAACGTCCTTTTTCTTTCTCATGCACATTATCGGGGTAGGGCCAAGGCCAGCCACCAAATTGCGTTGTGCGGTATTCGTCCATGGCCTGCTGTATTTCAGCATCGTTGTTCATTACAAAAGGACCGTATTTTGCAACTGGTTCGCCAATAGGTTTGCCCTGTAAGATTAAAAAGTGCGCTTGCTTTTGGCCCACCTGTATGGTAGTTTCTTGGGCGCCATCTAAAACTACACCAAAATTCGGTTTTATCTTTTTGCCCTCTATTTCAATTTCATCGCCTTCATAAAAATAGAGTGTTCTAGAAACCTCAGTGCTTGCTTTGGGTAAGATAAATTCGGTCTCGGAATCGATATGAATGTTCCAGACCGCAACTTCATTTTCATTGTTTGCCGCCCAAGAGTTGGGGGCAGGGTCATTGGCTTGGTTTCCCCTGTAATTACCGGCTATCACTTTTACAGTGGCATTGATTTCTTTGATAACGGGAATATCTTCATGCCATAACATTTTAAAATGAGGGTCTACAAACTTATCGGCTTTAGGTAGATTCAACCAGATTTGAAATAACTCTAATGGATTTTCTTTATCGTCATTCAGTAAAGGAAACATTTCGGAGTGTTGCACCCCACGGCCTGCGGTCATCCATTGCACATCGCCCTCTCCAAAACGCCCAGCTGCACCTAAAGAGTCGGAATGATCACAATAGCCTTTGTTGACTATGGTAATAGTTTCAAACCCTCTATGCGGGTGGTACGGAAAACCTGGTATTGTCGTACCATGATACATACGCCAACCATCTTTTATCCTAAAGTCGTTGCCAAGGCTTCTACCTTCTAGCAATTTGGGATCTGGCCCCAATTCTCCATTTCCTTTAGGATAATGGTCTAAGTGGTATACACAAAACAAAAAGGGATCTTGTGTTTGCCATGGAAAGCCTAAGGGAAATGTTTGTACTACGGAGTTGTTCATATTTTAGTCTTTCTTATTTTAAACAATTTTAGGTTCCGCTTGAACTATGGTAGATTTTTATTAGTGCTTTGCCGTATTGATTTCGATCCAATAGCCATCAGGGTCTTGCAAATAGATTTGTTTTACCCCATCACTGCGGTCGGTAACCGAACCTTTGTCACCTGGCCAATTATAAAAATCAATGTTCTTGGCCATTATATGTGCTATAAAGCCTTCTAAGTCTTGTGTTGACAAGCACAGGTGTATGCTCTTATCTTTTTTAAAGACGATAACATCTTTTTTTATGAGATGCAACTGCGAATTCCCTCTAATTTCAAACCAGCGAAAACCTTGGGCCTTATCGGGGTGGGGTATCTCTTTTAATTTCAATACATCACGATAGAAATCACCCGTTTCGATCAGTTTGGTCACCACCAATGATTCATGGTCAAAATGAAAATCAAAACCGTTGTCAGCTTTAAATTGCGTTTCTAAATAGGTCTGTTTCCATTCTCCATTTACATAGCTGCCAACTTTAAAATTATAGGTGTTATCATCAACATACTCCCAAGCATCGGTTACTTCGGTATCGCCATAAGTGTATTGATATAAAATATCTTTTTCATTGAATGACACCGTACCCTGGGTAACCCCTCCAAAAACATCAAATTCCCAGAACCGAATGGTGTTGCTTTCTGCATCGTATTTACGAATACCGTGATTGCGATGGCCGTATTCGGTCTGTTCTTTGTTTACAAAACCCTTGGATTCTGTTACAATGGTCTTACCCTCTAAAGAATACCTAAAATCTATCTCTTGTTTGAATTTTGACCCATCGCCCCAAGTGCCTTTTGCTTTCCAGGTTTTACCAACTAAATTTTCAAATCCGTTTAAAGGATTGTCTTGGGCAGTCATAAAAGTCGGCACTAGTAGCAATGCTGTCACTGCTAACAATAAACATTTACGATGTAAGTTCTTCAATTTGTTTTTGAATTTTATCAGCTTCCGCATATTTGGTATCGCTTTCACTTCTATTGATTTTAGAAAGATCAAAGGCCTCTTTCATGAGCTTTTGATACTTTTCTTGTAATTTTTCTAATTCTGTTTTCTTTTTAAATAATCCGAACATAGCAATTTTTGGTTTTAATCTTTTCCGATAGGTGGGGGACCGTCTATCATAGCCTCATAGACTTCATCTCCTTTTCGGGTTTTGTATTCTTCTTTTACTTTTTCAACAAGTTTTGGATTTGTAAATAAATCTACCATGGTCATACCCATAGCTTTTGAGGCATAGACCATACCTTTATGGCCAATACTCATTCCGCCGCAGGCTACAACTGCCCAAGAATGCCAAGGGGTATCTTTTGGCGCAACGGTAACGCCTAAATTGATATTAGGAACGTTCCAGCTTACATCACCTACATCTGTAGAACCTCCACCAGGATTTTTTTCGGTTTCTTTTAAAGGATAAATTTTACTATCCATACCTATCTCTGGCTTGCCAGTTGCTTTTTGTATCGCTTTGCCAAAAGCCGTTTCTTCTTCCGTATAGGTAATAGGGCCTAAAAGCTCAAGGTTTTTCTGCATAATTTCACCACCGGAGCGATTTACCAAGGTTTCATAAATACCCGAAACCAAAGAGATTTTATAATCAACATTGGCCATAATAGCGGCACCCTCGGCCATTTTTTTAACGCGTTCGTAGGTGGGCAGCATAATTTTCCGTTTTGGGTCACGTACCCGCACCCATAGTTTTGCATAATCTGGCACTACATTTACGACTTGCCCGCCATCTTGAATATGATAGTGGATTCGCGAAGTGGGCAAAATATGTTCTCTATAGTAATTAATACCAGTTGTATATAGCTCTAGGGCATCAGAGGCGCTACGTCCGTTCCAGGGATCTGCGGAGGCGTGAGCGGTTTGGCCATAGAATTCTACAATAAAGTCTATTAATGACAAGCCACTTTGCACATCGGCCTCTATGCCTGAGGAGGGGTGCCAGCTAATATTAACATCTACATCGCTCCAAAGCCCAGCTTCTACCATCCAAACTTTGGCAAAGAACTTTTCTTCTGCAGGAGTTCCTAAAAATTTGACAGTACCCTTTATTTTTCCTTGGTCCATAAGTTCTTTAATGGCTATTGCCGAACCTAAGCTTGCAGTACCGAACATATTGTGGCCACAACCATGACCAGCAGCTCCGGGTTGTAAAGGCTCTTTAACCGGGGAAGCTTTCTGTGAAATACCTGGCAGGGCATCGAATTCGCCAAGAATGCTTATTACTGGCTTGCCCGAACCATAAGTGGCCGTAAAGGCCGTTGGAATATCGGCGACCCCCCGAGTAACTTTAAGTCCGTTTTTTTCAGCATAGTCAGCAAGAATACGTGAAGATTCACTTTCGTTAAAAGCGGTTTCTGCAAGTGCCCATATAGAGTCACTGATCTTTATCAATTCGGCCTGGTGTTTTTCAATAGAGGCAATGATTGCTTTTTTGTTGGGGTTTAATTTTTGGCCTATGCTTCCAATACACGTAAATAAAGCGACAAATAGGATAATTTTTTTCATTTTTATAGGTGTTGGTTACTTTAAAAAACTGAATCTCTAAAGTAATGAAAAAGTATTAGCCAACCGCTTCTTTATAAACTTGTAAGCACCTTTCCCTCGCCATTTTATGATCCACCATTTTTTCAGGGTAGCTGAGCTCTTGAAGTTCAGGCACCCATTTGTTGATATAACCTTTTTGCTTATCAAACTTATCAACTTGGGTCATGGGGTTAAAAATTCTAAAATACGGGGCAGCATCAACACCACTGCCCGCAGCCCATTGCCAGTTACCGACGTTGGCACTCATATCATAGTCTAAAAGCTTTTCGGCAAAATAGGCTTCTCCCCAGCGCCAATCTATCAATAAATGCTTGCATAAAAAGCTCGCGACCAACATTCGAACGCGGTTATGCATATAGCCTGTAGCATTTAATTCGCGCATACCGGCATCTACCAAAGCATAGCCGGTTAGGCCATTTTTCCATTTTTCGAATTCCGCTTCATTATTGCGCCATTCGATACGGTCATATTTGGGTTTAAAGGCCTTTTTATGGGTATGCGGATAATGCCATAGAATTTGCATAAAAAACTCTCGCCAAATCAGTTCGCTCCAAAAAACTTCGTTTTCTTCGGCAATTGCCTTTTTCACCATTTTTCTTGCAGAAATTGTTCCAAATCTTAAATGAGGACCTAATCTAGATGTGCCATTTTTAATGGCCGGAAAGTTTCGCGTATCCTCATAATTTTGAATCAGGTCTTTTGTTACGACAAAATCGGGCACTTCAATATCTGATTCTTGAAAGCCTAGGTCTTCTAATTTGCAATCTGGAAAGCGTTTATTTTGTAAGAGGTTAGCAAAATCTGGTTGATATTCTACCAAGTCTACTGAGGGATTAAATTGTTCTTTCCATTTATTTTTAAACGGGGTATATACAACATACGGTTTGCCGTCACCTTTGACAATCTCACTTTTTTCAAAAATTACTTGATCCTTAAAGGTCTTAAAACCGATGCCTTTGTCCGTCAAGAATTCTGCAACTTCTTTATCACGCTGTTTCGCATAAGGTTCATAATCGTGGTTGGTAAATACCGTATCGATGCTAAATTCCTTAGACATGGCATCAAAAACCTCTACAGGTTTTCCATGATAAATGCCCAAGTCGCTATTAAAGTCTGACCGTAATTTTTTTCTGATTTTCACCAGTTGTTGATGTATAAAACCAACACGCGCATCGGTTTTAGGTAGTTTTTCTAAAATTTCAGTATCAAAAATAAAAATTGGTATTACAGCAGATTCGCCTTTTAAAGCATGGTATAGCCCCACATTATCATCTAAACGCAAGTCGCGCCTATACCAAAATACACTTGCCTTTTTCGCCATTAATTTACATTTAAGGTAGATATACCACCATCAATACCAATACTTTGCCCAGTAACCCAAGAACTATCCTCTTTGAGTAAAAAGCAGGCAAGATTGGCTATATCCTTTGCTTCACCAACTCTTTTTAAAGGGTGACGCTCGTTCATAAGTTCTCTTTTCCTGTCATTGTTTAAAAGACGTTTTGCCAGGGTCGTATCTACTAATGAAGGAGCTATCGTATTTACCCTAACCTTTGGCGAATACTCTGCGGCCAAAGACTTTGCAAACCCTTCAATTGCGCCTTTTGCTGCTGCTACACTAGTGTGAAATGGCATTCCTGTAGCGACTGCAACTGTGCTAAAGAACACCATACTTGAGCCATCTGCCATTTTAGGCATAACAGTCTTCACAACCTTGACCAAAGAAAAGAAGTTAAGCTCCATATCTTCTTTAAAAGTGTCAATAGATAGCATTTTAAAAGGCTTTAGATTAATACTACCCGGGCAATACACAAACCCATGTAGCTCATTTGGTAGTTCTGAATCTTCAAAGGTATCCGTGGTAGCATCAAATGAAATGTAATTAACTTCTAAATTACCAAGTTCATCGTTGGTTCTTGAGGCAACATATATTGTAAATTGGTCTTGAAGTGCTTTAGCTATTTCAAAACCTATACCATGTGATCCACCTACGAGTAGAATATTTTTTTGCATATTATATCGATTTTAATTCTAGACTGTTCTTTTTGCCTTCAAGCTTACCGAACAACTCGTTAAGCTTTGTTTCGCGGTACTCGAAGATTTGTTGTAATTGTTTTTTTACCACCAAAGGATAGGCCAATTGCCCCAAAAACCCGAACGGAATTTTATAATCAATGATGTCTTCCATTTCTACCCCACCATCAATTTCTTTTATAAAGTGCTTGTGGTGCCATAAGGCGTAAGGTCCAAAACGCTGTTCATCTACAAAATATTCGCCTTCTTTTACATGGGTAATTTCAGTAACCCATTTGGTACTATATCCTGCGAAAGGCCTAACTATATATTGTATAATCTGGCCTTGAAACATGGGCCTGTCAGCCCCGTCCAAAATTGTAAAACCCATGTGGTCTGGTGTTATTACAGCTAAGTTTTTGGGGTCAGATAAAAAGTTCCAAGCTTCTATCTTAGAAATTGGTAAGGCCTGTTTGGCTTTTAATTGGTAAAGTTTCATAAAAGAATTTTAACAAATATAATTGTAATTTTGTTTAATTTGAAATAAGAAAAGTTAAACAAAAATTAATAAACTTTTCATCTTAGAAAAAAAGGTTGACTTGGCAAGACCTGCTCATTTTTCAAATTAAAATGGCTTGTTATTTAAGCATTTGTTAACATATCCAGCTTTTCATTATAACTAGTTTTGTTTTCTAATCGATTAAACACTGATATCATGAAAAAATTAGTATTATTTTCTTTTGTGGCCCTATTGACATGTACCTTGAGTGCACAGATAACTACGCCACAACCAAGTACCTCTTCAAAAATTTGGCAGACGGTAGGTTTAACAGAGGTTACCGTTGATTACTCTAGACCATCAATGCGTGGAAGAACAATTTATGGTGATCTGGTACCTTTTGGTAAACTGTGGAGAACGGGAGCGAATGCCTACACAAAAATTGGTTTTGATAAGGATGTAACTATTGCAAACCAAGACGTTAAAGCTGGCACATACTCAATTTTCACAAAGCCTGGAAAAGAGAATTGGGAAGTATTCTTTTACACTGATACCCAAGGTGGAGGAACCCCAAGAAATTGGGACGATGCTAAGGTAGTAGCAAAAACTACGGTTCCGGTTTATAAAATGGATATGCCCGTAGAAACATTCACAATAACTATTGATGATGTTACCAATAATGGTGCTAATCTTGGTATTATTTGGGAGAACACTTATGTGGCAGTTCCTTTCGGAGTTAAAACAGATGCCGAGGTAGTGAAGAGTATCGAAAAAGTAATGGCAGGACCTTCAGCAGGTGATTATTATGCAGCTGCCGTATACTATGCCAATGAGGGCAAAGATATTGGAAAAGCTAAAGAATGGATGGACAAGGCTATGGCGATGGTTGAAAAACCAGCTTTCTGGCAGCTAAGACAACAGTCTCTAATTCTAGCAAAGTCAGGTGATAAAAAAGGCGCAATAGCGACTGCGAAAAAATCACTTGCCGCTGCCGAAGAAGCAGGCAATATGGACTATGTTAAGATGAACAAAGATTCGCTAAAAGAGTGGGGAGCTTTATAGTTAAAACTTAATTTTCGAATTGAACCCTGGCAATTGTGTCAGGGTTTTTATTTTCCAATACATTACAGTTAAAAGTTTTCCAATTAGATTTTTTGACAATTTCGGTTTCGTTGAAACTTTCTCCATCACCTTTTTGTTCGAAAACCAGGTTCTGAACATAGCACTTATCTTCTTTATTTGCTATCATTGAGGCGCTTCTAGACCTTGCAACAATTTGCCCGTATTCGTTAAAAGTTAACGCCCATCTTTTACTTGTAATAATAACTTCAGCAACTATGAATTCTGCACCCCTTTCATTTGCAGTTTTGATAAAATCTAGTTCTAAGGTCGTATCATAGAGCACTGCATTTGGCAAAACATCGACTTTGTCATAATGTTTGGGTACAGTTACTTGTTGTGCGATAGATTCCGATTTGCCAACAGAGTTACATGAAACAAGAATTGTAATACAAAGTAATGAGACTATTTTATGCATAACTGGTTTTTTATGCTAAAGTAGTCGGGATGGTAACCCACATAAACCCTGTTTTCAGGGATTTTGATAATCGTACGCTTTTAGAATATTAAACTTCGATAGGCGGTTTACGCAAGGTTCGGTCAAAAGCTTCGATAAGGGCGGCAACAGCGATAACGAGTCCGCAACCAATGGCATTAAGCCATAGATAGCCTAGTTTTTCTTGTCCACTTTCGTAAGGGGCAATCAAAACAAAGTATAGGATAAAGATGATAATCTGGGTGATAATTGCGGCGACAAATACCGCGTTACCTTTTACAAATTTGAAGAAAAACGCCAATAAAAATATGCCCAAAACATTACCATAAAATATGGAGCCAATAATATTCACTAGCTGAATCAAGTTATCAAAAAGGTCGGCAACACAGGCAATAAGAATAGCGATAATACCCCAAATTAAAGTGAAAAATTTACTAGCGTTCAAGTAATGCTTTTGGGTAAAATCACCCTTTTTATTTCTTTTATATAAGTCCAAGGCCGTTATAGTACCAAGTGCATTTAATTCAGAAGCAGTTGAAGACATTGCTGCAGATAAAATAACCGCCAATAGCAAGCCTACAAGGCCTATTGGCAAGTTGTTTAAAATGAAATGAATAAATACATAATCTTTATCATTGGTCTGCACGTTTTCATCTGCCTTACTAATTAAGTCTTTTGCCGTGTTTCGCCCAGCCATTTCTGATTTGTTAACCGCAATAACATCTATTTTGGCCTGTTCTATCGCATTTAAATCTTTAAGCTTGAGCGCCGAAGAAAACTCGCTTTGCGCCATCTTCTTTTCTAATTGTAATTCGATATGACCTTCTTGTAACGCTTTATAATCTTCTGAATACGCTGAGTTTAAAACCGCTTCGGTAGCCGCTGGATTAAAATTTAGGGGAGAAGGATTATACTGGTAAAAGATAAATACCATAACACCCACCAAAAGAATAAAGAATTGCATGGGTATTTTAAGAATGCCGTTGAAAATTAGGCCAAGTTGACTTTCCCTAACCGATTTTCCGGATAGGTAGCGCTGTACCTGGCTCTGATCGGTGCCAAAATAGGCCAGCATTAAAAAGAAACCACCGGTAATACCGCTCCAAAAGGTATATCTATTTTTTGGATCAAAATCGAAGTTTAAAATATTCAGCTTGCCATTTGCACCAGCAAGTTTTAAAGTTTCGCTAAAGGAAATGTCGGATGGAAGACTACCTAAAATAAAAAAGAAAACAAAAAACATCCCCGTCATAATTACGAACATTTGTTGCTTGTGTGTCACGCTCACCGCTTTTGTTCCACCGGAAACGGTATATAAGATTACAAGAACTCCAATTATAATATTTAGGGTCAGTAGGTTCCAACCTAAAACTGCCGATAAAATTATGGAGGGTGCAAATATGGTTATCCCAGCGGCCAATCCACGTTGTATGAGAAAGAGAATAGCTGTTAGGGTCCTGGTTTTTAAGTCAAAACGTTTTTCTAAAAGTTCGTAGGCGGTATATACCTTAAGCTTGTGATAAATAGGTATAAATACGCCGCAAATAACAATCATTGCGATAGGAAGACCAAAATAGAACTGAACAAAGCCCATTCCATCGTGAAAAGCTTGCCCGGGGGTAGATAAAAAAGTTATAGCACTGGCCTGTGTAGCCATTACCGACAGCCCTATAGTCCACCATTTGGTATCGCTTCCGCCTTTTACATAATCTTCAACGCTTTTGCTTCCCTTTGTTTTCCATACTCCGTATCCAACTATCGTCAAAAGAGTTCCTACGAGCACGATCCAGTCCAGTAACTCCATAAACTATAAATTTCCTTTCATTAAAAAGTAGAAAACCAGAATATAAAGCATGTTGAGGACTAACACGATGGTATATTCCTTTTTCCAAATAAATGATTCGGTATTGTCGCTACTTTCCTTTGATTCCATTTTCTGTTTGATGGTTTTCTTTTCCTATGGAAAGCATATTTGCAAATAATTTATAAGCCCCGGGAACACCTGCGGGCAGCTCTCTGAAAAAGCTCAAACCGGTATAAATATAGTTCCCTTTTCCGTAAGGTGCTACCAATAAACTTCCTGTTTTTGGATTTTCTCCCTCATCGTTCATAGACAAGATAGGTGTAAATTCTTTACTCCACTCATTCGGAAAGTATAAACCACGTTCTTGTACCCATCCATCAAAATCATTTTGGGTGATTGTATTAGGAAAATTAATCAATGAATGGTTCTTGGCCAATATCTCCACTTCCGCATTTTCATTGGTCACCCTATCGCGAGATATGGTAATAGGGTAGGGGGCTATATTTTTAAATTGCTCTCTCCAGCGCCCGGCGGTGTTGTATTGAATAATTAGGTTTCCGCCCTCTTTGACATAATCGAGTAAAAAAGCTTGTTTAAATTTAAGTTCTTCAACCACATTATACGCCCTAATTCCTACTACAATGCCATCATATTTGCTTAGCGAACCTTCTTGAATATTGTTAACCGCTATAGTTTCTACGTTGTATCCTATCTGTTCTAGACTTTCAGGAACTTTATCGCCAGCACCGACGACGTATCCAATATTATTTCCACTTTTTAGAATGTTCAAACGAACAACTTTTGTTTCTGAAGGCAGTAGTATGGATTGTTTAGGAACATGGTCGTAATTAATTTCGACCAACTTTCTAGTGTACGAGTTTCCATTTACCGTTATTATTGGAAAAATACTTCCTTCACTTTCTTGTTTTGGAGGGCTTACCTTAAAAAGAAAATTTTGGACATCATTTTTTTGAGCAATTTCAAAGTCGATTGAGGACGGACTAATAGACCAACCCTTAGGATGATTCAGAACTACCGTGCCTGAAATCTTATCTCTTCCTGCCCTGATTGAAAGCGTAATCTCTTTTGCACTATTATCGGCAAATAAAACAACGTCATCTTTAAAACTGGATGTTACTTCTGGCAGCACTACAAAAGGTTCATAAATTTCACCTTTGTCCGGTTTCGAATAGTGATAGACTATTGGTTTTTTAAAGTTTAAAATGCTACCGTTAAAGTCCAACTCATAATTTACCATAAATGCTGGCGGAGTTTCTGGTTTACCGATTAAAGATTTGTCGCTTACCTCATACATGCCCAGACTTCCTTTTGTATCAAGCCAATATGGGGTCGTAAATGCCGCGTTCTTTGGAATGGTAAGATCGAGCTCTAAGTTTTCTTTCTTGTTGGTTGCCAAATTTACCGCTTGCCGAATCGAAGCACCTGTGTTTTCGATTACCACAGCATTAAGTTTAATTTTAGAATTGCTTCGGTTTAAAGCCTCAACTACAATTTTTAAGGTCTCGCCTCTGGTGGCTGAAGAGCTAGATGCATTTGCCTCTAGATAAAGCCCCGAACATGCAAAAATAATATCCTTTAAATGCTCAGATTTAAGTTCTCTCCAATGCTTATCTTCAACCTTTTGGAGTAATGTATAGGCTTCTAGTAACTTAGGAATATGCGATGAAGGGTTTCTAAAGTCAAAATTCTTTTCAACTTCATATAAAATTTCACCAATTGCCTCACCGCCTTTCACTCTGGACCAAGTCGTATTAATACCATCAAAAATATTGTTTTTATTTTCTGGCAAATCACCTTTTAATAGTTCTATGTATTCATCTTGCGAACCTCTTGTTGATATGCGACCAAAACCTTGGCAGAGATGTTGACTGCTCGCCAAAGAAGCAATTTCATTATTTGATTTACCAAATGCAGGGTAGTAAACGCCAACATCCATTTTCAACATATTAGACTTGTCCACTTTATCAAATGCTTCTTGACTGCCATAACGCCACCATGAGGTATTATAAAAAAGACGTTTAGGTTGCCAAACATCTGTACTTTCTAAATGTTCTGGATATACATCTTCACTCGCTGCCAAATCAAAAGCCTCCATACTTAATATGGCAGAAGAGGTGTGGTGTCCATGGGTTCTGCCAGCTCTTCTGTGGTCAAATCGATTTATGATTACATCTGGCTTCAAGTTTCTAATTGTCCAAATAACGTCTCCTAAAACTTGCTCTTTGTTCCAAATCTCTAGTGTTTCATCAGGATGCTTTGAATAACCAAAGTCATTTGCGCGGGTAAATCGTTGTTCACCGCCATCAACTCTTCTTGCGGCCAATAATTCTTGTGTTCTTAATACGCCAAGCAATTCACGTAGCTCGGCACCGATCAAATTCTGACCGCCATCACCTCTTGTTAGCGATAAATATGCCGTACGCGCTTTGGTGTGGTTTGCTAAATAAGATATTAGTCGGGTATTTTCATCATCTGGATGCGCAGCTAAATAGAGTGCTGTACCCAAGAAGTTAAGCTTTTTAAGTTCGTGATGAATATCGTTAGATGATAGCTTTTTTGGAGTCTGGGCCGTAATACTTATACAGAGTAATAGACAGACTAGAACAAAAGCCCTTGTATATTGCATAGTTGGTTATTTAATTATCCCCAAATATAGAAAGATTAGCTACCTAGAAGTTTAGATTTAGAACTTCTTTAACAGCCTAAAAATGCTGTTCAAGGTCTTCACCCGTAGCTACTTGTTTTTGAATGAGTACCACACCTTTTTGCAACAACAAATTGTTAGGATAGGTAAGTAGCTCGCCATCATCCTTTTTAAGATTGATATTAAAGGCTTGAATATCTATAATAATGGCTTCTTCAGGAAAGTCTTTATCGAGTATTCGAATTCTATCTCCAATTTTAAAAGGAAAATAAAAGAATAAGATAATACCGGCAGTAATATTGCTTAAAATAGACCAGCTGGCGAACAAGGCAACACCTAAAACCGCAAAGAAAGATGATAGAATAAGACCTAACTCCTTAAAATCTACTTTCCAAATAAAAAGCAATGCAATAAGAATTAAAGTAATTAGGGCAAAGGTTAGGTACCTGCCTACCAAAACAGTTCTTACCTGATTGATATCGCTTTTACGACCAATACGTCTAATCGTTTTTACCAGTAAAAAACGAAGAAAAAGAAAAACAGCAAATGCAATAAAAGTACCTGCCAACTCACTTTGAAATTCTTCAACAAAGCTTTTTAATGCAATCATAGACCTAAACTATCTCTTAA
This sequence comes from Croceitalea marina, assembly GCF_042684265.1. Lineage (NCBI taxonomy): Bacteria > Pseudomonadati > Bacteroidota > Flavobacteriia > Flavobacteriales > Flavobacteriaceae > Croceitalea > Croceitalea marina. The sequence continues at coordinate 83,014 of NZ_JBHULB010000011.1, forward strand.
GGCGATAAATTTATTTGAATTTTGCCTCCAATAAGGTGTTTTGATACTTTTTATTTTCGTTCCTGTTGAAGAAAGGATTTTCGCACTAGGACCATAACCGCTCTTGAACTCTTCCTTCCAGCTTTCTATTGAATATGGAAAATCTGTTGTGAAATTAATGGTCAGTTTGCGAATATCGGCACCATAGTCGATAGTATAAGAACTCATTCCGTTAGACGTTGTTAAGCTGGCCTCGGCCTTTAGCGCTTGCATATCTTGGTGCTTTGTTCTAAAAAACTCTAAGGATGGTACAATGTCAATTTCCCCAATAGGAAGGTTATCTGGGTTAATTCTAATTTTGTTCCATATTTCATTTTCAAGAATAACCTTATCTAATTTTAAATTTTGGTCTGCTTCCCCCTCAAAGTAGGAATGTGATGTAAATTCAAATTCTTCCCTATTGTTAAGTTGTGAATAGACATGGCCGCACCACTCTTGAACCGACAAACTAGTTTTTAGCGCATGTTGGTTGTCATGAACGGGATAAAAAGTACTGCTCATTATAGAATAGGGGTAAATTCCGGTTAAATATTTTTTAGTAGCATTTAGTTTTAGAACAGGAACATTGCTTGCATTACTTCCATCCGCTTTCACCTGAACTTCCGGTAGAAAAGGTTCCGTTACATAAATAAGCACAGCGGTTCCTTCTCTTAGTTCGCCATACCTCGCTTGCTGCAACTTGTATGATGTTATTTCAGCATTACCGGCATACCAATACTTTTTAAACGCTTCGGACAACGGTTTTTTTGGAGATTTTTTTTCAACCTTTTTTGTTTCTTCTGTATTTAGAGCCAATTCTTTAGAAGTTGAACCAGATTTTTCTTTACAGCTTTCAAATGTCACTATGGTTAATGCGAAAAGTACTATGAGAAGTTCAAATCGAATCCACTTTTTCATAACTAATGGTTTTTGCCAAAATTAACCAACAATACCTAGGCAACAATAGCCATTAACGTTTTGTAAACTAATTGCGTAGGTAAACCGACTACATTGGTGTAAAGGCCTCTAATTTCTTCGATACCAATAAGTCCGATCCATTCTTGAATTCCGTATGCACCAGCTTTATCATAGGGCTTAAAGGTCTCGATGTAGTATGCTATTTCTTCAACGGTCAATTCGGCAAGTTTCACTTTGGTTGTAGCGCTAACTACTTTTTGTTGGGTTTTGGTAGTAAAGCATACCGAAGTAATAACTTCATGCCATTGCCCTGATAATTTTTTGAGCATTTCTTTGGCTTCAACTTCACTTTCTGCTTTGGCCAGAGATTCATTCTGATGCCATACAACGGTATCTGAAGTAACCAAAATTTCGTTGGTCTTCAATCTATCCGTGAATACAGATGATTTTAGTTTAGCCAAATAAGAGGCTATTTCTTCTCCTTTAAGTTCTTTCGGATATACTTCTTCGACCGGTTTTAATTGTACCTCAAATTCTACTCCTAAATCCTCAAAGAATTTTTTCCTTCGGGGTGAACCAGAAGCTAAAATTAGCTTGTAATCCTTTAACTTTTCTGCCAGTGGATTTTTAATCATTCGCGGCACTAAAGTTTGAATTCCAATCCCCTCGAACTTTTAAAACCTGTTCTATGATATCTCGTACACAGCCTTCCCCGCCATTTTTATGGGAAACATAATCGCAAATCGATTTTACTTCGGCTACTGCATTTTGCGGACATGTCGCCAATTGCACCATCTTCATAGGAGGTATGTCAGGTACATCATCACCCATATATAGAACGTTTTCGGGCTTAATTGAATGGATGTCTAAATATTCATCAAGAGGGTTTTGTTTATGATGCGCACCTAAATAAATATCGGTTACACCAAGGGCCTTAAATCTATTACGAACCCCTTCATTATTGCCTCCGGAGATAATACAAACATTGTAACCTTTTTGCAACGCGGTCTTTAACGCATACCCATCTTTGACATTCATTTTCCGAAGCATTTCTCCTTTAGTGGTAATGAGTAAGGTACCATCGGTAAAAACACCGTCAACATCAAAAATAAAAGTAGTTATCTGGTTGAGGTATTCTTTATAATTTTTTTTCATTTTGCTCTTTAATAGATTCGCTTATCAGCTGATATAGTTTCTTCTGTATCGGATTTTCTAGTGCGTCTAGGTGCTTTTGCATGGTTAAAATGTCATTACGTTTCGCAGGACCTGTTTGTGCTTTATCGGGACTCAAAAATCGTAATTTATTGGCAGTTTCAGATATAAGAGGTTTTAATAAGTCAAAAGGAAGTTCTTCTTTACTACAGATTTCTTGACCTATGACGTACATATGATTGGTAAAGTTATTTACAAAAACAGCTGCCAGATGTAATTTCTCTCGCTGAGCCGATGATACTAGATGTACCCTTTCGGAAATTTTGTGTGCAAGTACTTCTAAAATTTTCAAATCTTGTAAAGTATCGGCTTCGATGCAAATAGGAATACTACTAAAGTCAACCTCTTTTTTAGGCGAAAAGGTTTGTAGGGGATAAAAAACACCTTTTCTGGCTGCTACTACATTATCTTTAGAAACGCTACCAGAGGTATGTACGACCATACCTTTTTTAGTTACCAATAGCTTAGAAACTTCTGAAATGGCGTCGTCATTTACGGCAACAATATAAACATCGGCATCTATAATATTTTCAGGAACAGAAGTAACCGCACATTTAGCCTCAAAAGAAGATAGTGAGCGGATGTTTCGTCCAAAAACCTGTATTACCTGAATATCTTCTTTGGGATAGAAAGCATCAAATAGATGGTGGGCCACGTTACCAGTGCCTATAAGTACTACTGAAAGCATGCGCAAAAGTACAAATTTCATTACGGGAACACATTGAGAAAGAATTAACAATTTTGTTGAACTATTTAGTGTGGTTTGTTCATTTTCAAAAAGCAAAAACGCCGTACTTTTGCATGCCAAAGACAGATTTATGTTCGACTTGCTCAAGAAAACGCTTTTCTCCACTCGTTTAATGGCAGTTCTCTTCTTGGCTTTCGCCGTTGCTATGGGTATTGGCACTTTTATTGAAACCTGGTATAGCACTGAAACAGCAAGAATATATATTTATAATGCCACTTGGTTCGAGGTAATCATGGTGTTTTTTGTCATAAATTTTTCGGGCAATATTTTTAGGTATAATCTACTACAGTGGAAAAAATGGCCAGTTTTAATGCTGCACTTATCTTGGATTCTTATCATAGTGGGGGCAGGAATAACAAGATATTTGGGTTTTGAGGGTATGATGCCGATTCGCGAAGGTAATGCCGAAAAGGTGTTCTACTCAGATAAAACCTATTTAACTGTTTTTGTAGATGGCGAGATTAACGGTGATACGCGTCGAAGGGTTTTAGAAGACGATATTTTAGTTACCCCTGAGGGTAAACGTTCAAGTCTCCCATGGAAGAGTGATTTTAACGGACAGCCTTTTCAAATAGATTTTATTGATTTTAAATGGGGCGCTAATAAAGAATGGGTTGCGGACGAAACGGGAAAAAATTATCTAAAAATAGTGGAGGCCGGTGATGGGCAACGCCATGAACATTATTTAGAGGATGGAAAAATTGCCAACATCCACAATATTCTTTTTAGCTTAAATAAAGAGACTCAAGGCGCTATCAATATATTCACTACCGATAGTGTTTATACTATCAAGGCTGCATTTGATGGGGGTTTTATGCGAATGGCGGACCAATTTAAAGGTGAAGTCTTCAAAGATAGTCTGCAACAACTTCAATTACGGTCGCTATATACCATGGCCGGAACTCAATTCGTAATACCAGAACCGGTAACAAAAGGTAAATACATAGCAGTACCATCAACAGTTCCAACGGCTAGAGATGGGGTTAAGGATACTTTGATTCTTGAGATAACTACTAATGGAAAAACCAGCATTCAAAAATTAACTGGTGAAAAGGGCATGTCCGATTTTTCAGATAAATTTTCACTAGGTGAACTGGATTTTTCTTTGAAATATGGTTCCAAAGCTTACGAGTTACCGTTTAATGTTAAGTTGAATGATTTTATTGCTGAAAAGTATCCAGGTACTGAGAGTAGTTATAAATCTTTTATGAGTAAAATTACCGTTGAAGATGAGCGCTCTTTTGATTACGACATATTTATGAATCATGTACTTGACCATAAAGGATATCGCTTTTTTCAAGCTAGTTTTATGCCCGATGAAAAAGGGACTATTTTATCAGTAAATCATGATAGGTGGGGCACTTGGGTTACCTATGCCGGTTATTTTTTGCTATACATTGGCTTGATGGGTATTATGTTCTTTGGTAAAACGCGCTTCAAAGATTTGACTAAATTGTTGGATAAATTGAAGGCTAAAAAAGAGACTTTATCCCTAATTGTATTTTTATTCTGTTCACTTGGTATTATTGCCCAAAATGCAAATGATGCTCACGCCCACAATGGCCTACCTACACAATTTCAGATAGACTCCGTTTTAAAGGCAACAACAGTCTCTAAGGAACATGCCGATAAATTCGGAACTTTAATTATTCAAGACGAAGGCGGGCGTATGAAGCCTATTCATACTTTTTCTTCTGAATTACTACGTAGAATTAGTGGTAAAAATTCATATAAGGATTTAAACTCAAACCAAGTCTTTATCTCGATGATGCTAAACCCAGTGCTTTGGTATAACACTGAGTTTATTTCTCTAGGGGAAAAAGGAAATGATAGTATTAGAAAAATTGTTGGTGTAGCGAAAAAGCAGAAGTTTGTTAAGGCCACCGACTTTTTTGATGCTAAGGGCAATTATAAGTTACAACCTTATATTCGAGAGGCAACTTCTACGACTAATCCTAATAAATTTCAAAAAGACTTTAAGAAAGCCTCTGAGCGGTTGAGCCTGTTAGATGTCGCTTTAAGCGGAAAGATGATGAAGATATTTCCCTTATTGAACGATGAAAATAATAAATGGATTGCTGCTGTTGAATATCGTTCTGGACAGTTTCAGGTACAAGACTCCTTGTATGCCAATTTTATGAATAATGCTATTCCGTATTATTTAAATACTGTTAAAAATGCCATTGTATCAGGTGATTATACCGAGTCTAATAAATTGTTGGAAGCCTTTCATCAAAATCAGAAAAATCATGGGTCTGAGGTTTTGCCTAGCGACCAAAAGATTAAAACCGAAATAATTTATAATAAGATAGGCATTTTTAACCGTTTATACCAATACTACGTAATGGTTGGGGGGCTGCTGTTCTTCATCTTAATTTTTAGAATATTTAAAGACCGTGAGATATGGAAAGCAGCCACATACTTCTTTAAGGGCTTAATTATTTTATTATTTGTTTGGCATACAGCGGGCTTGGTTTTGCGCTGGTATATTTCTGGTCACGCACCATGGAGTGATGCTTATGAAAGTATTTTGTATGTTTCTTGGGCTACCATGGGCATGGGTCTATTGCTTGGAATTCGTAAAAGTGATTTGACACTTGCAGCAAGTGCTTTTGTAACCGCCTTGTTGTTGTGGGTCGCGCATCAAAGTTGGGTTGATCCAGAAATTGCCAATCTACAACCGGTATTAGATAGTTATTGGTTGATGATACATGTTGCGGTAATTGTAGGAAGCTACGGCCCTTTAACCGTGGGTATGATATTAGGGGTAGTATCTTTATTACTGATCACGCTTACTAACAAAAAGAATAAAAAACGTATAGACATTAATCTTAAAGAGCTCACCACCATTAATGAACTAGCTTTAACAGTTGGTTTAGTTATGCTGACCATAGGAAATTTTCTTGGAGGACAATGGGCCAACGAAAGTTGGGGTCGCTATTGGGGCTGGGATCCAAAAGAAACTTGGGCCTTAATTTCAATAATGATTTATGCTTTTGTCCTACACATGAGATTGGTACCAGGCTTAAGGGGCAGATGGACTTTTAGTTTTGCAAGTATCGTAGCTTATGCAAGTATTATGATGACTTATTTTGGGGTAAATTTTTATCTCTCTGGATTACATAGCTATGCGAGCGGAGATCAAGTTATAACGCCAAATTTTATATGGTACACAGTTCTTGGGGTTTTTATTTTAGGAGGAATTAGCCTTTGGAGGTATAAGGTCAACTATTCAAAATAGAACTGAAAATTGGAGTTTTAATTTTTTTTGCCATCTTTGTATCATTATGAAGTTATAGAAATTATGTATTCGATAGATGTCACGGCCGCAAGGCGATTTAATTAGCTGAAACACTTTTTCGGCTAAGGCATCATTTTCTTTTTACTAACATAATTTCAGTCATAATGACATCACAACAACAACCTTTATCAATAAAAAAACTATTTCATTATTTTATAAGTGCCGTAACAGGTAAAGAAACGGAGTTCACTTCTGGTAGTATTCGTAAGGCAATTTTCATGCTTTCCATCCCTATGATTCTAGAAATGATGATGGAGTCCATTTTCGCCATTGTCGATATTGCCTATGTTTCTCAAGTGAGCGTTAACGCAGTGGCCACCATTGGGTTAACGGAGTCCGTTGTAACTTTGGTATATGCCGTAGCAATAGGGTTAAGTATTGCCGCCACTGCTGTCGTAGCACGCCGAGTGGGAGAGAAAGATATTCAAGGAGCTCGAAATGCCGCAGTACAGGCAATATTTTTAGGAGTTTTAATTGCCTTGGTAGTAGGTATAATAGGTTTTTTATACCATAAAGAGATACTTGCCCTTATGGGGGCAGAACCCGATTTGATTGCCGAAGGGGCAGGGTATACCAAATGGCTTCTTGGAGGTAATATTACCATTCTTTTATTATTCTTGATCAATGCTATTTTTCGCGGTGCCGGTGACGCATCCATTGCTATGTGGACCCTTATTCTATCAAACGGATTGAATATCATTTTAGACCCATTTTTTATATTCGGATGGGGTCCTTTTCCAGAATTGGGCGTTATGGGTGCAGCTGTCGCTACCAATATTGGCCGTGGATCTGCAGTTTTGTTTCAGCTTGGCATCCTATTTTTTGGTTGGGGCAAAATTAAACTTGTGTTAAAGGATATCTCGCTAAATATTGGTGTAATGCTAAATCTAATTAAAGTTTCCCTTGGTGGTATTGCGCAATTTTTAATTGGTACATCGAGCTGGGTATTTTTAATGCGTATCATGTCAGAATTTGGCAGTGAAGTATTGGCCGGGTACACTATTGCGATTAGAGTAATACTATTTACATTAATGCCCTCTTGGGGTATGAGTAATGCTGCTGCGACTCTTGTAGGTCAGAATTTAGGTGCAAACCAACCCGAAAGGGCGGAGACCTCTGTCTGGAAAACCGGCAAGTACAATGCTATCTTTATGGGTATTGTTTCACTTGTATATCTTCTTTTTGCTGAGCAAATTGTAGGGTGGTTCAATACAAATCCGGTGGTTGTCAAAAATGGGGCCCTCTGTTTACAGATTATTGCCTTGGGCTATATATTTTATGCTTATGGTATGGTCGTTACCCAAGCTTTTAATGGTTCGGGGGATACAAGAACACCTACAAGGCTTAATTTAATTGCCTTCTGGATGTTTCAGTTACCAATGGCATATCTTTTGGCTTTAACTTTTGATTTTGGGGCAATGGGCGTTTTTATCGCTATTACGGCTGCCCAAGTATTTTTGGCCATACTTTCTATGATTTGGTTTAAGAAAGGAAGGTGGAAAACAATACAAGTCTAGTAATTCTTTTATCTCCACAAATTCATAGCAAGTTTGTTACAAATGATTTCGTTAAATTTAAAAATTCAAAAAACGATTTCCTTATGAATAAAAGTTTTAAAGGAATTAATACGATTTGCACGCATGTTGGCGAAGTAAAAGATGAACAATTTAAAGGTGCTGTTTCCCCAATATATATGTCCTCTTCCTATGCTTTTGAAGATGTTGACGTCAAAAGATATCCAAGATATTTTAATACACCCAACCAAGAAGCATTGTCCAAGAAAATTGCAGCTTTAGAGCATGCCGAGAGTGCTCTTATTTTTGGTAGCGGAATGGCAGCAATAAGTCATGCCTTAATGGCATTTTTAAAAGCCGGCGACCATGTTTTATTGCAACAAACCTTATATGGTGGCACGTATAACTTTGCTGTGACCCAGTTTGAAAAATATGGTATTGAATACTCTTTCACTGAAGGTTGGACAGTTGAAGATTTTGAAAAGAAAATAAAACCGAATACTAAAGTAATTTATATAGAAACGCCTTCAAATCCGCTTTTAACGATTACTGATATGGAAGGGGTGGCAAATTTATCTAAACAGCATGGGCTCATTTCTATGATTGATAATACGTTTGCTAGTCCTGTAAATCAGAATCCGATTGATTTTGGTATTGATATCGTCCTTCATAGTGCCACAAAGTATATGGGCGGACATTCAGATATTTGTGCCGGCGCAGTTGTGGCATCTAAAGAACACATTCATACGATTTGGGAATCCTCTATTTGTTTTGGGGGAAGTTTAAGTGACCAAACTGTTTGGTTGTTAGAACGTAGTTTGAAGACTATGGGGTTGCGGATAAAAGCCCAAAATGAGAATGCCCAGAAAATGGCAGAGTTTTTGGCTTACCATCAAGATGTTGATGCGGTTTATTATCCAGGATTGGGAAGTCATCCTGACCATGAAATCGCAAAAAAACAAATGAACGGATTTGGCGGAATGCTTTCTTTTGAATTAAAAGAAGGCATAAATGCATCGGAGTTCATGAAAAATTTACAACTAATTAAACCTTCTATGAGCTTGGCCGGAGTGGAGAGTACGGTACTTTTACCCGTATTAACTTCGCATTCATTGATGTCGACCGAGGATAGGGCCAAGCAGGGTATCAAAGATGGACTAATCCGTTTTTCTGTTGGAATAGAGGAAGTAGAAGATTTGATAACAGATATTGAGCAAGCCTTGGCGCAGCTAAAGTCAAAAAAAGTTTTGGTATAATGAAGTTAGATATTTTGGTTTTTGGAGCGCACCCAGATGATGCTGAGCTAGGGGCAGGGGCAACTATAGCAAAAGAGGTGGCCAAAGGTAAAAAAGTTGGAATAATAGATTTGACCCGAGGGGAGTTAGGTACTCGTGGCACTGCTGAAATTAGGGATTCAGAGGCCAGTGCAGCGGCAAAAGTTTTAGGTATCTCCGTACGCGAAAATCTAGGTTTTGCAGATGGTTTTTTTGTTAATGATAGAACACATCAATTAGAAATAATTAAGATACTTCGTAAGTATAGACCAGAGATTGTTTTATGCAATGCTATCGATGACCGTCATATCGATCATGGAAAAGGTAGTAAGTTGGTCAGTGATGCCTGCTTTTTAAGCGGACTAAAAAAAATAAGCACCGAGCAAGATGATAATGGAGGGCTTCAGGAGCCGTGGAGACCTAAAGTTGTATATCATTATATACAGTGGAAAGATTTGGTTCCAGATTTTGTAGTGGATGTTACAGGTTTTATCGATAAAAAAACAGACGCTATTCTTGCCTATAGCTCACAGTTCTTTGACCCAAACAGTAATGAGCCTGAAACACCCATTAGTAGTAAGAATTTTATAGATAGCGTGAATTATCGGGCCCGAGATTTAGGGCGATTGATAGGTGTTGAGTATGCCGAAGGTTTTACAGTAGAGCGTTATTTGGCCGTTGATAGCATAAGCGATTTAATCTAGCCTGCCTGTTTGTATTTAGACCTTTCTTTAGGTAGGGTGAAATAGAATATAGATCCTTTGTTAACCTTGCTGTCTACCCATATTTTACCATTATTTTTTTCAACCATTTCTCGGCATAGTGATAAACCAAGTCCGGTTCCTTTTTCGTTATTGGTACCATAGGTGGTAACATTTGAATAATCGGATAATATTTTTTCTTGCATATCCAAAGTCATTCCTACCCCCGTATCTTTTACTTGAACTTTCCAATGGTTTCCATCGTCAACCGTAGAAATAGTAATTAACCCATTTTCTGGGGTGAACTTTAAAGAATTGCTAATGAGGTTTCTAATTACAATATCTATCTGATTTTGATCTGCCCATGCATTTGGGGCATCTTTAATGTGATTAATAATTTTGATGGATTTATTCTCGGCCATTTCAGATAATAACTTTATGTTTCTATCCACAAGATTGGTAATGGAGAAGTTTTTAGGTTTTGTCAATGAACCGTTCATTTGTGACTGCCCCCAAGACAATAAGTTGTTTAAGGTGAAGAATACATTGTCTACATCTGACTTTAATTTAGGAATGAATGAGTTCAGTTCTTCCTTCTTAATATCCCCGTTAGAGAACATACGTAATAATTCTTGTAAAGCTCCGATAGGACCTCTTAAATCATGACCAATAATCGAAAAGAGTTTGTTCTTGGTTTTATTGATTTCATTTAGTTCTATTTCTCGCTTTTGAATTAAGATTGTTTTATGGTTAAGTTTTCTGTTCAAACGTTTCTGCATGTTTTGACTACGGACTACGAGGAACATGATGGCGCCAAGTATCAGAACGATCGATAAGGTTGAATAGATTATGATACGTTGCTTGGCAAGAACTTTTTCATTCTCTTCGATAAGCAACTCTTTTTGTTTTTCATAGTTTAACTTTGCCTTTAACAATGATAAACTTTTCTTATTATCATCTCTTGCTAGAGAATCCGTTAGTTTCTTATGTAACTCATGATATAGTAGCGCGTTGGTATAATCGTTATTCTTTTTACTTATCTTGTATAGGGTATTGGCGCAGTCTTTTTGACCATTAATAGAGTTTATTGCGTTGGCCACTGCGTACCCTTTTTTAGCATATACCATTGCCAAGCTATCTTTTTCAAGACCTAAATAGGTTTGTGAAATTCCATTCAACATATCAATTTGGCCTCTTTTATCATCTATTTTATCATGAATTAGATTGCTCTGCTCGTACCAATATAAGGCCCATTTGTATTTTTTCTGGTCAAGGTAAATTCGTCCTTTAACTTCATAGGCAAAAGCCAGCCAATCAAGAATTTGATGTTTTTCGAAGACCGAGATACCCTTATTTACGTTAAACATTGCATAGTCAAACCTTTTCATTTGCGAATAGGTCCATGCCATATTGCTAAAAGTCTGAGCTGAAGGAATCTCCTCGCCAATTTCCTCATTAATGGCTACTGTTTTTTCGTAGAACTTTAAAGCCTGCGCATAGTCTTTTTGAGATGTATAAAGACCGGCAATATTTTCATTTATTATTGATAATAGAAATTTATCATCTATTTCGGTGGCCAGATCTATACCTTTTAGATAACTACTTAAAGCCTTAGAATAGTCTCCTAGATACCCATATTCACTAGCAATATTGTTTATTAAGTCGAGCTCTTGACTTTTTTTCATACCAGTTCTATCAATGGAGAGGGCTTTTTCATAGTTCTCTAGAGCGATTGCACTTTTCCCTTTTTCAGAGTAGTAATTACCGTAAAGGGCGTAACCTTCAATAATACCATATTTATAATCTGTCGCTATACTTAAGTTTAAGGCCTTCTTAGAAATTGTTAAAAGGCTATCCGAATTTGAAAAACGGTAATATTGACCAAGACTAATAATAGCTTTAATATAAGAACTATCTTTCTCTGAAAACCCCTCTTTTAACCGTAATTCTCTGATAATATTGGAAACACTATCGATTTGTTGCTGTTGCGCGTGAATAGATGGCAAGACAATACCAAAGAACATACAGAAGAGAATGTTCTTTAAAATGAATTTCCAAACAGTTTTTGGAATAAGCGTATTCATATTGACCAATGGTAGGTTTCAAAAGTAAATGTACTTTACATGTCTTTGGGGTACTAACAATTGTTGTGAACTACCGAATTTTGTGTGTTTTGGCATTAAAAACCTGTATTTCGTCGATGTTTTTACTATATTTCAGGTTTTAGGAATTGTAATTATAAAGCAGCTTCCATTAGGTGAATTGGGTTCAATTTTAAGCAGACTATTATTTTTTTGAAGTAGTTCCTTACATATAGAAAGACCAAGACCTGTTCCCTTTTCATTGTTTGTTCCCTTGGTCGAATACATTTTATCCTGATTAAAAAGTTTGGAGTATGTATTTTCATCGATGCCAATGCCCGTATCGCAAATTTTAATTGTAGTATGGATTGAAGTACTGTCAGAACAAATTTCTATTTCCCCATTATTAGGAGTAAATTTAATGGCGTTGCTTATAAGGTTTCGAAAGATTATTCTAAGATGCTCACAGTCGAAATCTACAATATACTCTGCCGTTATTTTATTTCTTATTTGAATATTTTTTTTAAGGGCTTCAATGCTGAAAACAGCAATGGTATCGGCTACTATCTTTGTGATATTCATTTTAGAAGGGTCGGCCCTTATGCCGTCCATTTGGCTTTGAGCCCAATAGAGTAGGTTGTTGAGGGTAAAAGTACTATAATCTACATTGTTTTGAATTCTTGGGGTTAAGGCTATCATCTCTTTAGGCGAAATAGCTTTGTCTTTAAATAATTCAAGTAGCTCTTTTAATGTATTTAGAGGTGTTTTTAAGTCATGGCCGATAATAGAGAATATTCTGTCTTTAGTGCTATTTATCTCTTTGAGTTTTCTATTTGCTTCTTTTTGATTACTATTATTTTGACGTATGAGCATTGCTATGATCAAGGATATGATCAGTGCAAATACGATAACCCGGTTAACCGATTTCTGTTGTGAGAGTTTTTTTTCGTTTTCTAGTTTTATCCGTAGCTGTTCCTTGTCAAATTCTTGTTTAGCTCTTAAAAATTTCAGATTATTAATTTTACCAGCCACATTTATCTTTAGACTTAGGCTGTCAAAGGCCCTTTGATAGGTAATCATTTTCGGAAGATTTCCTATTTGAAACTCTAGCTCCTTCAAATAAAAATAGGACTGTTTAATGAACCTTTGGTCGTTTATTTTTTTAGCAAGCGAGTGCATTTCAAGGATATATGGCTCCGCCTTTTTTAACTCATTCTTATTGATATAAATCTTGGAAAAGAGCTCATTAGCCTGCAGCTCATCCCTTGGGTTATCTATGAGTTTAAGTATACTGTCTGATTTCTGATTCCAACTTAGAGCGGTATCGAACATACGTTTGGCAACAAAGTATCTCGCATTCACTCTATAAATTCTTGAGATCCATAAAAGATTTTGTGTTTTTGCCAAAAAGTCAATGCTTTTATCTATATAAACCCTTGCCATTTTCAAGTCTCCTTTGTCTAAGGCATTTAGAGCAATATTTGATTTTGTAATTGCCAGATCCATTGCGTCTCCAGATATATTCCAGAGACTGTCGGCAATAATATATTCTTCTTGAGCTTCATCGTACAGATTATTTGACCAATATACGTAGCCTAGATTATGCCTTAATGTTGCTTCTGTTTTTTTAAGATTATTATTCTTGGCAATACTTATCGCCTTATATGAGCTATCAAAACCTTTCTTTATGTCTTCATTAAAAAAATGGTTCAAAGACATGCTCTTTAAAAGTTCCACCAATAATTTTGGATGCTCGTTGATTAGTAATTGATTTTGAATTGATTTGTAGACCTCATCGGCTTTTTTAGGATTTCCAATATCGGAATAATAGTCTCCTTGTCTTATGCTGGCCTCTATTTCCCCATCAAAATAAGATATTCTTTGACTACTATTCAGAGCTTTATCGGCGTAAAACTTTAAACTATCAGGATTTATAAATCGGTAAGAGTGTGCAAGTTTGTTTAAAATGGAAACATATTCTGTTGTCTCTGCGGCGTTTTCAGAAAATAACTTGAGTTTTAGTTGTAAACTGTCTCTTGTATTGGTTTGCGATATTAAGTGAGAAGACGAAAAAAAGAATATCAGGATGAAAAACAGTCTTTCTTTAGCGATTGAATAAAAATTAAACAATAATATCATTAAATGAAACTCCCTATTTTACATTAAGTAAGGAAGTTAGTAATAATTACACTTAATTTTTTATTAATCCAAACTTTTATTTTGAATGATAGAACAAAAAAAATTACATTTGCAACCGTAAAAATGGTGGTTGTAGCTCAGCTGGTTAGAGCATCGGTTTGTGGTACCGAGGGTCGCCGGTTCGAACCCGGTCTTCCACCCCAATAAAAATAAAGCCTCCTAATTAGGAGGCTTTATTCGTTTTCGAAGGTTTTTACTTATTTAGAAGCTTTATCCACCTCTGGTTTTTTATCCCTATTTGCTATTTCCCAAGCAGTATGAAATACTAGTCTGGTTCTGTTTTCTAGCAGGTCGTAGTTTATTTTATCAGGCGTATCCCCGGGTTTATGATAATCGGCATGTGTACCGTTAAAATAAAAGATAATCGGAATATTGTTCTTAGCAAAGTTATAATGGTCACTTCTATAGTAAAAACGATTAGGGTCGTTTTCATCATTAAAGGTGTAATCTAATTCTATATTGGTGTATTTAGCGTTAATTTCTTCAGAAAGCTCATGAAGTTCGGTGCTAAGTTTATCTGAACCAATGAGATAAACATAGTTTCTATTACCTTCTCTTTTCGGGTCGATACGACCAATCATATCAATATTTAAATTAGCCACTGTTTGCTCAAGCGGAAAAATCGGATTGTAATCTGTGTAATATTTTGAACCTAAAAGCCCTTTTTCCTCTCCCGTGACGTGAAGAAAAACAACCGACCTCTTTGGTCCGTTACCTTCTGTTGCCGCTTTTTTGAAAGCTTCGGCAATTTCTAAGAGCGCCACACTACCAGAACCGTCATCATCAGCTCCATTATTTATCTGTCCGTCCGCGGTTACCCCGATATGGTCTAAGTGAGATGATATGATAAGATATTCGTTAGGCTTTTCAGAACCTTTGATAATTGCAGCAACATTTTCTGAGTCAATTTTATCGTTTGCACTTTGCACTTCCAATTGCAAATCTACAGGTAACTTAGCGGGTTTGTTATCGCTATTGATATCATCTTTCAATGCAGATGCCGCTTTTTCGTTTAGAAGTACGATAAAGTTTTCTGATGTCTCAGCGGCAAGGCCCATTCTACCTGCGTCATTGGTCTTCATGTAATCAAAATAGCGCTTAAAACGACTGAAATTCTGACCGTCATAATACAAGGCTCCAATGGCCCCTTTAGAAAATGCAAGGGCAGATTTTTTACCCATTGCTTCTGACATATTGCTCCAGACCGATTTTTCATCAGAACCAGAAAGCACATAAGTGCCATCATCATTCATTGGTTCACCAGACTTTATTAACAAAATTTTGCCCGTAACATCTAAATTTTTGTAATCTGAGTAGTTTTCTTCTTCAACTCCATAGCCGACATAATCTATTTCTTGAGGATTACCTTGTGCCGAAGTAAATGTTAAAAGGTCTTCACCTAACTCATAGATATTTCCATTTATTTTGATGCTGCCTGTAGGGACTTTTCCAATTTCCAAAGGCACTTTCTGAAAATAATCACCATTGGTTTGCGCCGCGGGAATACCGAGTGTTTCATAGTGTTTCTTTAAATAGGCAATTGCCTTTTTCTGCCCGGGTTTGCCTGTTTCTCGGCCTTCAAACTCATCAGATGCATATGTATACAAATGCTCTTTCAATTCATCTTCGGTAATGGTTGCTGCATATGTTACAGGGTCTGCTTGCTGCACTGTAACAATATTCTCTTTAGTAGAAATAGTTTTTTGAGAAGAATTGCATGCAGCTACTAAACCTACAGCAATTAAAAATACTTTTTTCATCAGATAAATTTAAAAATGAAGTTGGCCAAAAATAACTAAAAGATTAATAAACTGATGATTCTCAGTTAATTTACTTTTCAAAGCTTTATGTATCTTGTTAAGAATTTTAAAACTATAAAAATGTACTTCAATTGGGAGGGTGTTATGCCCGCGGTGACTACCAAATTCACGGATGATGATACCTTGGATTTAGATATGTTCGCCGTAAATATAAAGGCACAAATTGATGCAGGCGTTCATGGACTTGTACTTGGCGGAACCTTGGGTGAGGCAAGTACGCTTACAGATGATGAAAAACGTGTTTTAATTGAAACAACTGTAGGTTTAGCAGATGGAAGGTTGCCTGTAATTATAAATATAGCGGAACAGTCTACCAAAGATGCCATCAGGGCGGCTGATAACGCCGATAAATATGGTGCTGATGGATTAATGATGCTGCCTCCAATGCGATATAAATCAACTGATTACGAAACTGTAACCTATTTTGAAACGGTAGCTAAAAGCACCGATTTACCAATTATGATTTACAATAACCCAGTAGATTATAAAATTGAGGTAACCTTAGATATGTTAGATCAACTTTTAAAGCTTGACAATATTCAGGCGGTTAAAGAATCTACTCGAAATGTTTCTAACGTCACACGAATTAAAAATAAGTTCAAAAATCGTTTGAAAGTTCTCTGTGGGGTAGATACTTTGGCCTTAGAAAGTATTCTAATGGGAGCTGATGGGTGGGTTGCAGGTTTGGTTTGCGCGTTTCCAAGGGAGACGGTAGCTATTTATGAACTCGCTAAAGCGGGAAGGATAGATGAGGCGATACGTATTTACCGTTGGTTTTTACCTTTGTTAGAGCTAGATATTAATCCGCAATTGGTTCAAAATATTAAACTGGCCGAGGTAGCTACGGGTATTGGAACAGAGAATGTAAGGGCACCAAGGCTTCCTTTACAAGGACCTGAAAGAGAACGAGTACTCGAAATCATCGAACAAGGAGTTAAAACTAGACCTGATCTACCAGATTACAAATCATTATGATTACAGGAAAAAATTATATCGGAAATAAGCTTTCCAGTTCAGGAAACAAAACCTTCACCACATTCAACCCAGAATCGAATACCGAAAATTATTGGAAGCTTTATGAAGCCTCTGACGCTGAAGTTGACGAAGCTATGCGACTAGCTCATGATGCCTTTAAAGTATACAAAACTATGCCAGGGAGGCGTAAAGGTGATTTTCTAAACCATATCGCCCTTGAGATAGAAGCTTTAGGCGATAAGCTGATAAAGGTATATTGTGAAGAAACCGGTCTACCTGAGGGTAGAGCAAAAGGGGAACGCGCAAGAACGGTAGGTCAATTAAGAATGTTTGCCAATTTAGTAGAAGAAGGTTCATGGGTACAAGCAACAATTGATACAGCTTTGCCCGATAGAGCTCCTATGGCAAAGCCTGATTTACGAAAAATGATGCTGCCTCTAGGACCTGTAGTGGTTTTTGGAGCTAGTAATTTTCCTTTGGCGTATTCTACGGCCGGAGGAGATACAGCAAGTGCATTAGCATCTGGCTGTCCAGTTGTGGTGAAAAGTCACCCCATGCATGCAGGTACCGGAGAATTAGTGGCTTCGGCAATTATAAGGGCAGCAGAGAAAACAGGTATGCCAAATGGCGTTTTTTCTAACCTCAATAGTAGCGGTATCGAAGTTGGCAAGAAGTTGGTAGAACATCCACTCTCGAAAGCAATCGGTTTTACGGGAAGTATTAAGGGGGGAAGAGCACTCTATGATATGGCAGCTAATCGTGAAGAACCAATACCTGTTTTTGCCGAAATGGGAAGCGTAAATCCAGTTGTATTTCTTCCTCGGGCATTAAAAGAGAAAGGCAAAACTTTGGCAAAGACCTACGCTGGTTCGATTACTTTGGGGGCAGGGCAGTTCTGCACTAATCCTGGGTTGCTTTTTGCCATAGATAGTGTTGAGTTGGACTCATTTATTGAAGAATTGGCCACAGAAATAGTAAAAGTCAAGCCTTTTTGTATGCTAAACCCTCAAATAAAGAAGTATTACCAGGCCAATAAGTCTAAAGTTCAAAGTGAGACCGGTGTGCAAATAAAAGCTAGTTTAGATGACAGTCCAGATAATTACGCAAATCAGGCATTGGCAATAGTTTCGGGTTCTACATTTATAGTGAATAAATCATTGCAAAATGAAGTTTTTGGGCCGTTTTCGATGATTGTAAAATGCAGTAGCATAAAGGAACTCGAAAGTGCAATAACTGTTTTAGAAGGACAATTAACAGGAACTATTGTTTCTGAAAACAATGAAATTTTCTACTATAAAGAAGTAGTGGCCGCTCTTCAAAACAGGGTAGGGCGTTTAATTTTTAATGGTGTTCCTACCGGAGTAGAGGTTTGTTCGGCTATGCAACACGGTGGGCCATATCCGGCATCGACTGACAGTCGGTTCGGTGCTGTTGGTTCACAGGCCATATACCGATGGGTAAGGCCGGTAAGTTTTCAAAATTGGCCAAATGAATTACTACCGCTGGAGCTTCAAGATGATAATCCACTCGAAATCAACAGAACTTTAAATGGTGATTTGATTCAAAACAATAGTAAACGATAATTGAAGAATGACACTCCATAAATTTAAATGTATAGATGCCCACACATGTGGAAATCCAGTTCGCTTGGTTGTTGAGGGAGGACCGAATCTAATTGGTTCCTCAATGAATGAAAAGCGACTACATTTTTTAAAAGAGTTCGATTGGATAAGAACCGGGTTAATGTTTGAGCCACGAGGACATGATATGATGAGCGGAAGCATTTTATATCCACCACATAATCCCAAGAATGATGTTTCGGTATTGTTTATCGAAACATCTGGATGTTTGCCTATGTGTGGGCATGGAACTATTGGAACTATTACAATAGCTATCGAAAGAGGTCTAATTGTGCCTAAAGTTCTTGGGAGAATTAGAATGGAAGCACCGGCGGGCTTAGTGGAGATAGAATATCATAAACCAAAAGACAAAGTTGAATGGGTAAAGCTTACTAATGTAAAGAGTTACTTAGCTCATGAAGGATTGGAAGTTAACTGTCCTGAATTAGGAGAGTTAGTTTTTGATGTTGCCTATGGCGGAAATTTTTATGCCATTATTGATCCGCAAACCAATTTTAGTGGAGTACAAGATTTTTCAGCAAGCAAGTTGGTTCAGCTTTCGCAAAATATTAGAAATCTGATAAATGAAAAATACCCAGACCAATTTATTCACCCAGAAAATGATTCAATTCGCGACGTTTCCCATCTACTTTGGACCGGAAATCCCTTAAATGTAAATTCTTCAGGTAGAAACGCAGTTTTTTACGGCGATAAAGCAATCGACCGTTCGCCTTGTGGAACTGGCACTTCCGCAAGACTAGCCCAACTATATGCAAAAGGCAAGTTACAAGTAGGAGAAGAGTTTATTCATGAGAGTTATATAGGTTCTACTTTTATAGGAAAAATAGAGCGTGAGACACAATTAGACGGTGTAAAAGCTATTGTTCCTAGTATAAAAGGCTGGGCAAAAATATATGGTGAAAATACTATTACAATAGATACCGAAGATGATCCGTACGCGCACGGATTTCAAGTTATTTGAATGGGCAAAAGAATTATTATTATTGGAGGCGGAATTATCGGGCTGTGTTCGGCTTATTATCTTGAGAAAGACGGGCATGACATTACCATAATAGATAAATCTGAAATGAATTCTGGGGCATCTTATGTAAATGCAGGTTATATAACCCCAAGTCATATTATTCCCATGGCATCTCCAGGAATGATTTCGAAAGGATTACGGTATATGTTTGATTCAAGTAGTCCTTTTTACATGAAGCCAAGGCTAGATAAGGATTTTATTAAGTGGGCCTGGTATTTTAAGAAGTCGTCAACTATAGAAAAGGTTGAAAAAGCAATTCCTTTGATTAAAGACCTTAATGTGTTGAGCAGAGAGTTGTTTATGGATATTAAAGCATCCGGAGATTTAGGAAACTTCCACCTTGAGCGTAAAGGCTTGTTGATGTATTACCAAACCCAAGCTGAAGGAGACCACGAGATGCTAGTAGCCGAAAAAGCTAAATTTTTAGGTTTGGAAGTTAAGCAATTAGATGCTGCAGGGATACGGAAAATAGAACCAAATATTTCCGTTAACGCCATAGGTGCTGTGCATTATGAGTGTGACGGGCATACCACACCAAATGAGTTTATGCAAAAGATGAAGAACTATCTTGAGGGGAAAGGAGTTCGTATCTACACGAATGAAGAAGTTGTAAGTTTCAAAGCTTCGAATGAAAAAATCGCTACAGTAGAAACAACTAAAAATGTATACAAGACCGATGACCTTGTTTTTGCTGCAGGGTCATGGTCATCGAACTTGGCCAAAAAATTAGAAATTTCGCTACCAATTCAAGCAGGTAAAGGGTATCGAATCGATGTAAAAGAACCAACGGGTATTACAATGCCTGCTATACTAATGGAAGCAAAAATGGCGGTAACGCCTATGAAAGGTTTTACGCGTTTTGCGGGTACTATGGAATTTTCAGGCATAAATTCGAAGATTAGAAAGAAAAGAGTAGCGGCAATAGCAAATAATGCTTCAAACTATTTTAAAGGCCTTCAAATCTCTCAAAGTGATAGAGCAAAAGCGCAATGTGGGTTACGACCAGTGAGCCCAGATGGTCTACCTTACATCGGTAAGGCTTCTGGATATAGAAACCTTGTTATCGCTACGGGCCATGCTATGATGGGGTGGAGTTTAGGGCCCATAACAGGTAGTTTAGTCGCTCAGTTAATTTCTAACTCTAAAACTACTTTAGATATAAAAGCATTGCATCCTGAGCGAAAATTCAAGTAGAATTTATTCTATTGGGCATAATTTCGATGTTTGGCACTTCATTTGCTTTCCATTTGTTTTAAATCAGAGTATTTTTGTAGTATGATAAAAAATTACCCCTGTATCATTTTTATGTGCTTATTGTTTAGTTCTCAATCTTTTGCGCAAGACTTAAAACTTTTTGAGTTAGCCGATTTTGATTTGAACGGCAATGTAAAAACCTGTACCGTTATTACGGCTTACGGTAAAGAAGTTTTTGAATTTAACGAAGAAGGTTTTTTAATAAAGTCTACCACTGCCTACAATGAAGCCGATCAAGATATTACCACCTATAAATATGCTAATGGTTTTTTATTGGAAAAACGAATGGAGAGCTATAAAGACAATGTGTTGGATGAGGCAAGCTCAATGGCAAATTTTTATGAAATCGATACTACAGGGCAAAAAATCATAAAAGAGCAAATTATATCTTACGATAAAGAATTTTTAGAACAGCAAGAATTTATTTTCGGAGAAGAGGACAGAATTTTCAAAATCATCACTTCTCACGAAAATGCAGTAGATGAAACAAGGATTGATTATACAAGTTTTAAAAATGAACTAACTAAAACACGCTTTACAAACGGCGTCATAGAAAAATCGATTAGAACATCTACTAAAAAATCTAAATTGAAGGGAGACCAGAAAATCGTTTTGACCAAAGATTTCTTAGATGGCGAGCCCAATAAGGCAATTGAACAGCGTTTTGATGAAAGTGGTAAACTTATTTATGAAGAACTGTTTTTAAATGACCTCGTTAAAGGCAGCTTTGCTAGTCAAGAAATTCATCTTTTCGAATACGATGAAGAAGGAATTTTGAAAAAAGAAACCATCAAGCAAAAAAATGCAATAGCTACCAAAGAATTCGTTTTTCAGTTTGATGATAATGAGGAAAAAAACTGGGTAAAGAAGATAGTATTGCCCGACAATACCTATACTACACGAAAAATAGAGTACTTTCCAAAATTAGAAATAGAGGAATCTCAAGAATAAGCTATTCAAACTGTTTTAATACACTAGGTTTTATTTCATGTCCGCCTTGAAATACCTGTATTTCGTAATTATCCTTAAAAAGATAATCACTTTTTTCTTTCTCAAGCTTAAGCCGTTCCTTGGTTAAATAGTCATCCGTATCACCATAAACAAGATGAATTGTAGATTTTTTATAATCTATAAAACTGAAATCTTTGTGTTTTAATTCAGAAGGTATTCCCCCGGCATATAGAATAAGACGGTCGAAGATTATCTTTCTTTTTGCTATCCATCTTGAGGCTATTGATACCCCCTGAGAAAACCCTAAAATAATAAGTCTTTTGTCTTCTGGTATTTTTTCAGATTTCATGACTGCATCTAAATATGACAGTACATTATCCATTTCGGTTTGGGTATCTTCTTTGGTTAGCCAACTCGCGCCAACATATTTGTATTCCCCATTTAGATAATACTTTGATGGGGCCTGTGGTGCAATAATGTAGTTTTTTTTTGGATTTAATTCTTTAAAAAACCTAAGAAAATAACGACTTAAAAAACCAATACCATGAAACACAATCCAAACGTTCTCTGTCTGTGAGGTTAAATAGTTAAGAGTTTCATAAGAATTCGTATTGGTAAAGGCAACAGTTTTCTTGGTACATTCCATAGCTTAAAAATAGCCTCTTTTATTATAGGGGTAATGCTTAATTTTACAAAAAATAATAATGGATCAGCACAAAGAAAAAATACTTTCCGTTTGTAACGAAATTTGCAAAGGAACCTTAATGGAAACCTTGGCTATTGAGTTTGTGGATGTAGGAGAAAATTTTCTAATTGCAAGAATGCCTGTTAATTCTAAAGTTCATCAGCCAGACGGAGTGCTGCATGGTGGCGCAACAGTAGCTTTGGCCGAAAGTGTGGGTAGTGCAGCTTCTTATATCTTTTTAGATGGGAATAAATTTTATGTTCGAGGCATAGAAATTTCTGCTAATCATGTGAAAAGCATAAGTGAGGGTTTTGTTTATGCCAAAGCACAGATTATCCATAAAGGCAGAACCACACAACTTTGGGAAATTAAGGTGACCAATGAAGCTGATGAACTGATTTCTAACTGTAAATTAACTACAATTGCCCTCCCAAAAAAATAAAGATTTTTATCAACTCTTTGCCGAAGCCCGTTTTCAAAAAGAGAAAGACTTACCCTTTGTTATATATCAGAGGCCCAATGAACTTTTGGTAAAAGCTATACTCCCCAATACTTCTAATTTAGTGCATGCTTCAGACTTTTTTGAATCTGGTTTTGTTTTTGCACCATTCGATTCTAAAGAAAAAGCAATACTACTTTTCAGTAAAAAAATACTACAGGCGGATTATGAAATAACTCCCGTAGTACAAAATCAGATTATTGGCTCAACTGATAATGGAAAGGAATTCCATTTAGATTTGGTGAATAAGGCAATGGCTTCTATTAAAAACGGAGCTTTGAAAAAGGTGGTTGTCTCACGTAAATTAATTTCAGAAACTAAAAAAGATGCTTTTAAGTTATTTGAGGCATTGCTGAACTACTATCCTGAAGCTTTTAAATACCTTTGGTATCATCCAAAAGCAGGAATGTGGTTAGGGGCCACACCGGAAACCTTGCTCAAAATAGATGGAGCCGTTTTAACAACTACCTCACTAGCAGGAACACTTCCTGTACAAAGTAATCAAGCTCCCCAATGGAGTTCCAAAGAAGTGGAAGAGCAACAATTGGTAACCGACTACATTGTAGATGCACTTTCTGATAAACTAATTGATATCAATGTCACTGAGCCAACTTCAGTAAAAGCCGGTAAACTATGGCACTTAAAATCTCTTATAACCGGCTCCTTGCCAAAAGAACTTGGTTTGAATAGTATTATCGATGCCTTACACCCAACTCCCGCTGTTTGTGGGATGCCCAAGATTGCAGCTAAAGAATTTCTTATTGCGAACGAAAATTATGATAGGGAGTTTTATACCGGTTTTCTTGGCGAACTTAATCTTGGTGTTTCTAGAAAAACACATTTATGTGTGAATTTGCGTTCTATGAAACTAGAAGACACAAAAGCGAGCATTTTTATTGGGGGAGGTATCACGGAGGAGTCCAATGCCGAAAGCGAATGGATGGAAACCCAGCATAAAAGCAAAACAATGCTTAGTTTGCTGTAACCAAACGGGTTTTTTCTCGGTTTTAGTTATTTCAGTTCGTATTTTTGTCAGGCATGAAGCAGTCAAATATACCCTCGGCTATAGCAGTAGTTTCAGCATGTCAAGCTAGGGGGATAAAGAACATTGTTATTTCCCCAGGATCGCGAAACGCACCCCTGACTATCAGTTTCACCGAAAATCCTTTTTTTAATTGTTTTAGTATTGTAGATGAGCGTTGTGCCGCATTTTTCGCATTGGGTATGGCGCTACAGCAACAAAACCCTGTCGCCGTTGTATGTACTTCTGGAAGCGCTTTGTTAAACTATTATCCCGCAATTGCAGAGGCATTTTATAGCACGATACCATTGGTGGTAATTTCTGCTGATAGACCACCCTATAAGATTGACGTAGGTGATGGACAAACCATTCGCCAAGATCATGTTTTTCATAGACATATTGGTTATTCGGCAAATCTTAAGCTCGATGTTAGTCATGCCAAAGAGCGCATAGAGCGCTATGCTCCTCATTTGTTGGCGCAACAACAGATAGAAATCGAAAACCACAATACTTCTGAAGTAAACGAAGCGCTTTATGTAGTTTTAGATAAACAACTTCCTGTTCATATCAATGTACCTTTTGAAGAACCCCTGTATGATACTCAAAAGGTTGGCGAAGCATACCAAAACCCAAACGATGGTATACAAAGTAATGACAGTGTTTTAAATGATATCAAAAAGTATCGTGACCTTTGGAATTCTTCAAAAAAGAAAATGGTACTTGTCGGGGTCAACCATCCTAATGCAATAGAAAAAGAGCAATTGGCAGTTCTAGCTAATAATCCCTCGGTACTTGTTTTTACTGAAACAACTTCTAACCTACATCATCAAAATTGTTTTAAAAGTATAGATAGTATTATTTTTCCTATTGAAAAATCTAAAAATACGGACGAACAGTTTAAAGATTTACAGCCAGATATCTTGCTAACCTTCGGGGGCTTAGTAGTTTCAAAAAAAATCAAGGCTTTTTTAAGAACCTACGCTCCTAAGCACCATTGGCATGTAGATGAGGTAAAGGCTTATGATACCTATTTTTCTTTAACATATCATTTTAAAACCAATACGAGCGCTTTTTTAGAGGCTTTATTATTGGATAATAAACCGGTAAATAGTACTTATTTTGATAAATGGAACTCGGTTAAAAATTCATATGAAGCTAAAAGGAGTAGGTATCTTGAAGAAATTCCGTTTACCGATTTTTCTGTTTTTCATCAGGTTTTAAATAGTATCCCTAATAATTATCAAGTACATTTAGCGAACAGTTCTACTGTGCGGTATGCCCAACTTTTTGATATTAACCCTACCTTAAAATTATTTTGTAATCGCGGTACAAGCGGTATCGATGGCAGCACATCTACCGCGATAGGAGCTTCTATGTACGAGAACGGACCAACACTTTTGATTACAGGTGATCTGAGTTTTTTTTATGACAGTAATGCCCTTTGGAACAGTTATATCAAAAAGAATTTTCGAATAATTTTGATCAATAACTCCGGTGGTGGAATTTTTAGGATTTTACCAGGAGCAGAAGATTCAGAAAACTTTTCAACCTTTTTTGAGACCCGGCATGGTATGAATGCGGAGCATTTATGTAGGCAGTACGGTTTCGAATATGAAAGTGCTAAAGATGAAATTCGGCTTAAAGAAAAATTGTTAGATTTTTACGTTAACTCAGAACAACCAAAAGTATTGGAGGTTTTTACTCCTCGAGAGTTAAATGACAAAATTTTGCTTGGTTACTTTGATTTTATATCTTAGAAGAATTGTAAACTATAAGAACACTAACAATCATGAGTAAAAGAGACGAATTAATTGAAAAGTATGCCGCTGACATCAAAAGCAAATTTGGCGAAACCCCTGACATGGACTTGCTAACCAAAGTTGCTATTGGATTAGGCCCAGCGATTTACAACCTTGATGCCTCAAAGGTTTCGGGCAGTGATGACAAAGAGCTGGAGACGGTAAAGAAGAATTTTTTAATGAAAAAATTAGGTCTTGCCGATAGTCCAAAACTAATGGATGCTATCAACACTGTAATAGAAAAGTATGGCAAGTCTGAAAAGAACAAACACCGTGCAGTAATCTATTACCAATTGGCAAGACATTTTAAAAAGGAATCTGTTTATAACTAGAAACAAATTTTATAGAGATATTTGACCGCTCAGAATTTTGGGCGGTTTTTTTATTTCTACTTTTACCGAATGATACAGTTAGGAAATTTCAACACGCTAGAAATATTGAGAAGTACGAGCGTAGGTCTTTTTTTAGGCGATGACGAGGGTACTGAGATATTATTACCCAATAAATATGTGCCAGACCCTATAGAAATTGGTCAAAAATTAACGGTCTTTTGTTATTTAGATAGTAGTGAACGACCTGTATCAACAACACTGAAACCTTTTATTATTAGAAATGAGTTCGCTTTTTTAGAGGTAGCGGAGTTAAGTACTTATGGGGCATTCATGGATTGGGGTCTAGAAAAGCATTTGTTGGTTCCTTTTCGTGAACAACGCTTAAAAATGGAGCAAGGAAAAAAATACGTAGTCCATTGCTATTTAGACGAACAATCGTTTCGATTAACGGCATCTAATAGGTTGGATAAATTTCTGGATAACGAAAACATCACAAAAAATGTAAATGATGAAGTTTCACTTTTAATAAGTAGAAAAACCGATTTGGGGTGGGAAGCTGTAGTAGATAATAAGCACAAAGGCCTTTTGTTCTTTAGCGATGTATTTAAAGAAATACAAATAGGCGATAGCATCACGGGCTTCATAAAAAATATAAGGGAAGATAAAAAAATGGATGTATCCTTACTCCCCATTGGTCAAAAGATGCTAGAACCCACCGCACAACGAATACTAGAAAAGATTAAGGAAGCAGACGGATTTTTAACATTGCACGATAAGTCTTCTCCTGAAGAAATAAAACAAGAACTTCAGCTTAGCAAAAAGGCATTTAAAAAAGGGGTAGGTACACTTTACCGAGAGCGAAAAATTCTTATAGAACCTAATGGAATTCGTTTGGCTGAGTAATCTACCAGTCCTCATTTGTAGGTAAAAACCTGCTTTTTAACGGTTAATAATAGATTTAATCTGGCTTTATTTTTTTCTTGGTGCAAATATTTTACATTTGTAAGAATTTTTACATTTAAGTGATTGATAGTTATTAGTTTAGAGCCTATTAATCAAAATTAATATCCATTTATATATGCCATTTATAGAGGAGAGCGATTTACTGGATTTACACAAGGATATTGAGAAATCACAAATAATCAATGAGCGATTATTGGATCAAGTAGGTTTCAAAAATAAAGACCTTAGAAAACTTCGAATACAGCGTAATGTGTTGGCCGGTATTACTTTAGTCTTTTTGTTGTTGACATTTGGTTTTTGGGCATTTTTCTCCGGTCTTAGAACTTCGAACGAATTTAGAGGTCAAGAAGTCTTGGCTGAAGCTGAAGATAGCATAAACTCATTCAGAACCCGAATTAATTTTCTTAAAGAAAGAAATGAAGAGTTAAGCCTAGTTAAGGAGTTTTACTTGGCAAAGGAATTTTTAGAAAAAGAAAAAATATATTCGGTTCAGGTTAAGTCTTTTGTTGAAAATAACGCTACTCTAGCCTCTGAGGCACTTACGAATACTTTATTTGTAAAAACAAATCCGTTTTATGCCTATTCTTTGGGTAATTTTGAAACTTTAGAGGAAGCACGACGCTTTAGAAAACAGCTTGTAAATATGGGCTTTAAAGATGCCTTTGTTGCCTCTTATCAAGATGGAAAGCGTGTAAAAATTGAAGACCCGTTTTAATTGAATAAATTAAAAGCATGGGTAAGCGCTGCGCGTCTTAGAACTTTACCCTTATCCATTTCAGGTATTTTAGTGGGAACGGCCCTTGCGAATCTTCAAGGTTATGCTGACATGGTTGTTTTTTGCTTAGCACTGCTAACGACCATGGCTTTTCAAATCACCTCAAACTTTGCCAACGACTATGGCGATGGGGTTAAAGGCACCGATTCAGATGACCGTGTAGGCCCTAAAAGAGCTTTACAAAGTGGTGCCTTAAAAAAAGGAGAGCTTAAATCTGGAATAATAATTAGTGTTGTTTTTTGTCTTTGTCTCACGCTTCCATTAATTTATAGGGCTTTTGGTATTGAGAACTGGCTTAACCCACTTCTTTTTCTTGCCTTAGGAGGATTTAGTATTTGGGCTGCAATTCGCTACACAATGGGAAACACCCCTTATGGATATAGAGGTTTAGGAGATATTTTTGTTTTTATATTTTTTGGATTGCTAGGCGTTTTGGGCTGCTTATTTCTTTACACTAAGACGGTAAATTATTTGGCAATATTACCTGCAATAGCTATAGGGTGTTTATGTGTCGGAGTTTTAAACCTTAATAATCTTAGGGATGTTGATTCCGATAGAAATCATGGTAAAAACACATTGGTAGTTAAAATGGGTTTTCAAAATGGAAAAAAATACCACTACGCACTAATTTTAATTAGCCTTGTGGCAATGCTAACCTTCCATTTTATTAGTATTAAAAGTACTACTCAACTTTTTTATTTTGTGGCTTATATTCCTATTATCTTTCATCTAAAAAAAGTACATGTAACCAAAGTTCCTGCTCAACTAGATACTGAATTAAAGAAACTTGCGTTAAGTACATTCCTGCTATCCTTTCTGTTTTACGTAGCAGTTAATTATTTTTCGTAATTTTATTCTAAAGAATAATGTAAACCAACTTATTTTGGAACACCCCATAAAGATTCTTATTGTAGAAGATAATGTCATTATTGCAGATGACATGCAATCCATGTTAGAGGAAATAGGTTATGAAGTTGTAGACAATGTGATTGTATACGAACAGGCAGTTGAGGTTTTAAAGAACAATCATATAGATTTGGTTCTTATAGATATAATACTGGCATCTGATAAAACCGGAATAGACTTAGGTAAGCACATAAGAGACGTATATAACATACCTTTTGTATTCGTTACTTCCAATTCTGATAAGGCAACAGTGGAAAATGCTAAAACGGTTAAACCAGATGGTTATTTGGTAAAACCTTTTGAGCAACAAGATCTTTATACCTCTATTGAAATTGCCCTATCAAATTTTAATTATTCGAACAAAACAAATAATAATACCGATGTTGACAATGATGAAGGTGATAGTTTTATGTCCAATTCAGTCTTAAAAGACTCCATCTTCGTCAAAAAACAGCATCTATATTATCGAATACAGTTTGGTGACATTCAGTTTATAAAAGCTGATAATGTTTATTTAGAGGTCAATACTGTTGACAAGAAATTCTTGGTTAGATCTCCTTTAAAGGATTATTTGGAAAAGTTACCTAAGGGAAAGTTTTACAGGGCCCATAAGTCATACATCGTTAATGTGGATCATATTGATGCTATTAACTCAAAGGATATTATGATCAATAATACCTTGATTCCAATTTCTAAAGATTTTAAAGAATTTATTATTTCTTCAATGAATTCTTAAGAACAAGATATTTAAGATAGTAAAATGCCCTTTCAAGGGCATTTTTTGTTTAATGATGTTGAACAGAAATGCTTTTTAGAAGTATAAACCACATGTAATAGCAAGTTCACAACAATAATTTCTTTTCATCCTCAAGCTACAATACTTTTACTATGTAATAATTAAGAAAGTAAATTTTTTCATTTTCATATAGTGTTCTCGTAAAAGAGCCTTATCATAAGCGATAAGGCTTTTTTTTGTTTCTAAATTGTAGTATAGCTCTCAGATAGTCTTTAAAATGCATAAAACATCGATAAAATACGCTTTCACATATGACAGCGTTAGTTTCACAACATAATTTGGCACTTTCACAACATTTTCGAACCAAGGCATGGGTTTCATCCTAATTTTGATAGAAATTTATCATGTGCCAAATCTTACGACATTATAATATTTAAAGGACTATACTTTTTGTATGGTCTTTTTTTAGATATGATGTTTAAGTTGTTGTTAAAATCTCCTCAAACTAACTATTCATTAGTGCCTTTGGCATTAAACCTTAGAGATTTTAGGCGTAGAACATCATTTTTATGATGCACAAGATTAATTTGAACATGATTCATACCAAATACAAGTTATTTGAATATGAAACGTTTTCTAAAGTATAGAATGCAAATAATGCCAAAGCAAGCTAAAATATATCTTCTAATCACCCTTTTTTCATTTGGGTACATAGCTGCACAATCTATTCAAAAACAAGAGGTTGATTTGCTTGAAGCTTTTAGGGATAGTGAAAGTGCTTCAGAAAAGTTTGATTTCTTTTTTGAAACCCCTAATAGATACACACAAGATTCAGCTTATGATTGGTTAGACGATGTAAAAGTGTATTTAAATAGTGCCGAGAAAATAAATGATTCTTCCGCTATTAGACTGTACAAACTTATTAAAGCCCAGTTGTATTTTGATATTGGTGACTATAACAAGAGTATTGCTTTTGCAAAAGAATTACCGAAAAGTAAAGACACATTAGGGCAAAAGCCCCTAGAAATTTTACTGACCCTACTAGACGAAAACTATAGAGAACTTAAAATGTTCGATGAACAGATTAAGGTCAGGGAAGAAAAAATTGAATTGGGCTTTACTGAAGGTGTTGCGTTTTATGACATTTATGAAAAAATGGGGCTTTACAGACGAGCAATGAATAAATATGTTCAGACTGTTGGCCCTACAATTGCAGATAACGACCATTTAGGAAAAGCTAAATACCACAATAAGATCGGAAATTTTTTAAGGTTAGAGAAATCAGAACCGACGGCAATAGGAGAATTAAATAAAGCAAGTGGTTTTTTACAGGTTGCAGTTAATGATATCACTATCCAAAAAACGGAAAGTGATCTTTTTGATATTGAATTTTTAAATGCAGAAATTGAAGGGAATATTGGTAAGTGTTATGTCGGCCTAAAACAATACAAGGAGGCCTTACCCCATTTGCAGGCAAGTTTAAAAATTTTCGAAGAATTTAGTAACGGCAAATATGCAGATCAATTGGTTGACAATACCTTAAGTTTCGCCAATGCACATTTGCAACTTGGAAATTACAAAACGGCCAAAAAACATCTTGACAAGGTTTATCAGGTTGAGGACATTCAACAGCAATTAAACCTGAATCATTTATTGGCAAGCTATTATGATAAAACTGAAAATTATAGAACAGCTAACACTTTCTATAAAAAGAACCAACGAATTTCAGACTCTTTAAAAGCGAATGAACAGTCAATTTTAAAGCAGCAATTGGTTGCTATTGTCGGTACCTCTGACTTAGAGAATTCTCGTAGATTGGTAAATGAACAAAAGGCTTCTAATGAGAAGTTCAGAAGTGAATTACAACAACAAAGCGAACGTACAAATCTTGTAATTATCTCTTTAATTTTCACATTACTTGGCTTTGCAGGTTTAGTTTATGCTTATTTAAAGAGTATTAAAAATCAGCGATTAATAGCTCAGCAAAAGCATATTATTGAAGATTCACTAAAAGAAAAAGATTCTTTACTTAAAGAGATTCACCATAGGGTTAAGAACAACTTGCAAATGGTTTCGAGTCTGCTTAGCCTTCAAACAAAAAACACAAGGAGTAAGGCTGCGATTGAAGCACTTGAAGAAGGTAAGAGTAGGGTGAAAGCCATGGCCCTTATCCATCAAAAATTATATCAGAACGAAGACCTTTCGGTTATTGAAATGCAGGGATACATTGAAAGTCTTATTAATAGTGTGCAATCGGTATACAAGAAGGGCGGTCATAATATCAGTATTACTATCGATGCCGAGGGTACTGAGTTAGATATTGATAGAGCCATCCCTTTTGGATTAATTTTAAATGAATTGGTTTCTAATTCTTTTAAATATGCATTTCCGGAAAGTGATGAAAATGGAAAAATTTATATACACTTAAGAAAGAACGGTGATCAGGGGTATTTTGAATATACTGATAATGGAGTAGGCTTACCAGAGGATACGGATGAACGTGCAAATTCTTCAATGGGTATTCGTTTAATGAATCGTTTGGTGAATCAATTACAGTCAAAATTGAATGTGGATAAAACCGGCGAAGGTGTCCGGTTTTGGTTCAACTTTAAATAATTTATTTGACTTCGCTTTTTAAAACTAGCTTGTGAAGCAGTTTTGGAAAAAAACGTTTTACATAAACACCTTTGGTTTCTTTTCCACCTATATAAGCTTCGTAACTCTTTTTCTCGATCGCCCTTATCATTTTGCGACTTAATTTAGTAGTCGAAATTCCATTTGCAGTGGCCTTGTCATTTTTACCTTGAGCAGAACCATTACCGGTAAGCGCACTTTTTGCAATATTGGTGTTTACGAAACCTGGGCATATCATAGTTACATCGATATTGTCTTTTTCATGTTCCATACGCAAAGCGTCAAAGAAGCCGTGTAAAGCATGTTTGGCCCCACAATAACCGGAACGATAGGGAGAAGAAAATTTACCCATTAAGCTACTTACGGTGATAAAGTGACCTGATTTTTGGGCTACAAAGTACGGCAAGATGGCTTTTGTCAATGCAACCGTACCTAAATAATCGACATCTATCATTTTTTGATACACACTAAAATCGGTTTCTGCGATCAAAGACCGTTGGCTAATACCGGCGTTATTGATTAGAATATCGATCTTTCCAACGAGTTCTATGGCTTCCTTAACTTTCTTTTCCATGATAGAAAATTCAGTGACATCTAATGGAAGTACAAAGACATTACTTTTATTAATACAAGAATTTCTAACTTCTTCAAGTGCTTCTTTTCGCCTAGCGGACAAGATGAGCCTACAATTTTTAGAAGCAAGTTGATATGCTAGTTCCTCTCCAATACCTGAAGATGCTCCGGTAATCCAAACTGTTTTTCCATCAATTCTTGCCATAAGAGTTTATTTAGGCTTAAAATATAGCTAATTTTGAACTAGATGATAGCATTCTATAAACGTCATGAGCTTATTTTTAAACGCCCAAGTGGAACTTCGAGAGGTGTTTTAAAGAAAAAAGAAACTTGGTTTTTAATTTTAAAGAACGGCCAAAATTATGGAATAGGAGAGTGTGGACTTTTAAGAGGATTAAGTTTTGATGATGTTCCACATTATGAAGAAAAGTTAATCTGGGTTTGTGAAAACATAGATCTAGGTCTCAAAAATTTATTAATAGAGCTAATAGATTTTCCTTCAATACAGTTTGGTTTAGAGCAGGCTTTTTTATCGCTTCGAGCTAAAAATCCATTTCATCTTTACCCAAGTAATTTCATATTAAATGAGTCTCCTATTGAAATAAATGGACTTATTTGGATGGGTAGCAAAGAATTCATGCTCGAACAGATTTCAGAAAAGCTTGAATCTGGCTTTACCTGTATTAAAATGAAAATTGGGGCCATTGATTTCGAGACTGAACTGTCGTTGCTAAGTTCCATCAGAGAGGTATATGGCAAAGAAGAAATTGAACTGCGTGTTGATGCAAATGGCGCTTTTAAACCAATGGAAGCCTTATCTAAGTTAAAAACCTTATCCCAGTTTGAATTACATTCCATTGAACAGCCAATAAAGCCAGGTAACTTGCAAGAGATGGCCCGTTTATGCAAAACAAGCCCGTTACCTATTGCTCTAGATGAAGAATTAATCGGCGTTGTGAGTTTACAGGAAAAACGAAAAGTACTTGAATCCATAAATCCCCAATATATTATTCTTAAACCAAGTTTGATTGGCGGTTATAAAGGTTCACAAGAATGGATAGACCTAGCAGAAGCGCTTGATATAAAATGGTGGATTACGAGTGCATTAGAGAGTAATATCGGGTTAAATGCAATTGCACAATGGACATACACCCTCAAAAGTAATTTACCACAAGGATTGGGAACCGGTAGTCTCTTTACCAACAATTTTGAAAGCCCTTTGCATGTTGCAAAAGGCAAGTTGTTTTATGGAAAAGATTTATCTTGGCAGCAAGATTTAATAGAACAGTTATGTATATAGAACAGGGGTATAAAGGATTGCATGAAGGCTGGAGATACGTAGTCGGTGTTATTGCAGTTTTTTTTGGTTGGCAGTTTATAGGAGGAATCCCTTTAGTAATTGCATTAATATCAAAGTCAGGGCTTGATTCTTTAGTGACAACTCCAAGTGGAATGTCTGAATTGCTTGGAGCTAATGTTTTTCTATTCTTGATGCTACTAGCTTTTGTTTTCGGCATTTTATTCTTGTTTATTTTTGTTAAATACGTTCATAAGCAATCCTTTAAATCTTTAACAACCTCAAGAGAAAAGATAGATTGGAAAAGAATAATTTTCGCATTTTCATTATGGTCTATAGTTTCAATTTTATTTATTTTATTGGACATTTACCTATCTCCGGATGATTACGTTTTAAACTTTAAGTTTGAAAAGTTTTTGATACTGGCCGCGATTGCGATAGCATTAATTCCGATACAAACTAGTATGGAAGAATATTTTATGAGAGGTTATGTAATGCAAGGATTGGGAATCGCTGTAAAAAACAAATGGATACCTTTAATCGTAACATCTTCAGTTTTTGGATTGTTACATATTTTTAATCCTGAAGTTCAGAAACTTGGCTACGGAATACTTGTTTTTTACATAGGTACTGGTTTTTTTCTGGGAATTATGACATTAATGGATGAGGGACTCGAACTTGCTTTAGGTTTTCATGCCGCAAATAATTTAACAGCAGCACTATTGGTAACTGCAGATTGGACCGCTTTTACAACAGACTCAATATATAGAGATGTTTCTGACCCAGTACTGGGTTGGGATGTTTTAGTTCCAGTTTTTATTGTATTTCCAATTTTACTATTCATTTTTTCAAAAAAATATAAATGGACCGATTGGAAGGGAAGACTTTTCGGAAAAGTCATGAGTAAAGAAGAATTTTTAGCTGTTGAGAATGGAAATCCATCCGAAGTTTAAACTTAATGGCGAGTCGTATTCTGTTCAAGAACTTAAAGAAGTTGCATATAGTTTAGTTAAAGAAGGAAAACCTTTTGAAGTTTCTATTGGTAACTTTCTGCTCAACTGGTTGAGTACATCTAAAACACTTACGGTTTCTACTTCTGGGTCAACAGGTACAGCAAAACAAATTCAACTTCAAAAAACACAGATGGTCAATTCTGCATTGGCTACAGGAAGTTTATTCAACTTAAAAGCGGGAAATTCTGCTTTGCTTTGTTTACCATGTAATTTTATTGCAGGTAAAATGATGCTGGTAAGAGCTATGGTTCTAGGTCTGGAAATGGATAGCGTTGAACCGAGTTCAAATCCATTAAGAGAAGTTATAAAAACTTATGATTTTGGAGCTATGATTCCGCTTCAAGCTCAAAATTCACTAAAAAAATTACAACTAATTGATAAGCTTATTTTAGGTGGAACTCCACTCAATCAAAAACTGAGAAATCAACTCAGCCCTTTAAATACATCTATTTACGAAACTTATGGTATGACCGAGACTATAACACATATAGCTGTTAGAAAGCTCGAGGCTGACAAATTCGTAACCCTTCCAGATGTAACAGTTGTTCAAGATTCAAGAGAATGTTTGGTTATAAATGCCCCAAAGATTTTGACTGAAGAAGTGATTACCAATGATGTAGTAGAATTAATTTCTAATACCGAATTTAAATGGCTAGGTAGATACGACACGGTAATTAATTCCGGAGGAATTAAACTGATTCCCGAACAAATTGAACTAAAACTCTCAAAAATTATTGATAATCGTTTTTTTGTTGCCGGAATACCTGATGAAACTTTAGGTGAAAAATTGGTTTTAGTGGTTGAAAGCTCAGAAATATCAACCTTAGCAGAAAAATTGAAATTTGTAGAGGGGCTTTCAAAATTTGAACTGCCAAAAGCCATTTATTTCATTCCTGAATTTAAAGAGACCAAAAATGGAAAGTTGCATCGCTCCAAAACTATGAAACTTATAAAAAATTAGCTTTACTCATTAAGAGTGGTCTTTTACTCATTATGGCTTTTAAGGCTTTCGATACTCATGTAGGTTTGTCCAAAACAATAAATAAAACCATCATGAAAAGAATATCCATCCTTTTTTTATTTTGTCTATTGCCTTTATTCGGCGAAGCTCAAGAACAAGTTTCAGAGGAACACTCAGCTCAAATCACCATAAGATGTACATGCACGAAAATCGTCGATAATTCACCATTATATATTTTAAACGGAGAGCCAATTCAAAAAGAAGGACTTACCAGTATTTCTCCAAAAAGTATAGTTTCTATTGCTGTTATAAAAGACTTGGAGGCCTTAAATCGTTACGGTACACAGGGTGAATGCGGGGTTGTTTTAATCAAAACGAAAGAACGCAAAAATATAAAATGTAATGCTAAGGTGTATCCTTTTAAGACTTATATCATTAAAAATAATAATTGGGTACTTCAACAAGATATGTATAATGCAATTGAGGCTAACGTACCTTCAGTTAGGGTAAGCAATAGGAATAACATTACTAAAAGGCCATCTGTCGGTATAAGAGGAGATTTCAATACTACCGTAATTGTGGATGGAGTTAGGTTTAATGCATCAATCTTAAGTACATTAAATCCTAATGATATAGAATGCATTAAAGTCGCCCCATCTATTGTCGCCACTAATTACTTTTTAAATAATCTACAGAATTAATATGACTGGTTGAGAGTGTTGATGTTTTAACATAGGTTTATTTCGTATTTTTCATTATCAATTAACTCAAATGAAAAATACACTGCTAATACTTAGTTTTATTCTTCCTTTTCTTTTAACATCACAACAGATATTGCCCGAAAATGAACGGGCTAGGGTAGTAGATGAAATTTTAGAAGACCGTTTTAATAACCTTTTGCCACAATTGATGGATAAGACGGATATTGATATGTGGATTCTAATTTCAAGAGAATATAATGAAGATCCTGTATTACGTACTATGCTCCCAGCCAAGTGGTTAAATGCACGGCGCAGAACTATTTTGGTTTTTTATAGAAATAAAGAAAAGAATACAATTGATAAACTTGCCGTTGCCAGGTATAATGTTGGTAAGAGTATTCAATCTGCTTGGGACAAAGAAAAGGAGCCTAATCAATGGAAACGATTAATGGAGCTTATAGAAGAACGGAATCCTAATAAAATTGGATTAAACTTTTCTAAAGACCACAATATTGCAGATGGGTTGGATAAAACCGATTATGCTGAGTTTATTAAGAATCTTCCAAGCAAGTACAAAAACAAAGTCGTTTCAGCAGAGCAGTTAGCAGTACGTTGGATAGAGACAAGAACAGAAAGGGAAATGGTCATTTATAACCAATTGGTAGCTATTACTCATGATATTATAGCCGAAGCATTTTCCGAAAAAGTGATTACTCCTGGTATTACCACTACGACTGAAGTGGAGTGGTGGATGCGGCAAAAAGTAACGGATTTAGGCCTAGAGACATGGTTTCACCCAACAGTAGATGTACAAAGAACAAGTGAAGAATTGGTCGGTCATTTGTATTCATTTTCCGGTAGGCCCGATGATATGGTAATTCTGCCGGGCGATTTATTGCATTGTGATTTCGGAATAACTTATTTACGCCTAAATACTGATTGTCAAGAATTGGCTTATGTACTAAAACCAGAAGAGAAAAAGGCGCCAGACTTTTTGGTTAATGGTCTTAAAGATGGAAATCGAGTTCAAGACTTTTTAACCAAGAATATGATTAAGGGAAAAACAGGTAATCAAATTTTAGCAAAATCACTTTCGGAAGCTAAAGCTGCTGGCCTAAGACCAGCAATTTATACGCATCCGCTTGGTTCATATGGCCATTCTGCGGGAACTACCATAGGAATGTGGGATTCTCAAAGCGGGGTAATGAAAGATGATGGTGAAAACTATCCGTTAAATCCAAATACGGTTTATGCTATCGAATTAAATACGACCATAACAATTCCTGAATGGAAAAGAGACATTCGAATTATGCTTGAAGAAGCAGGTTTTTATGGTGAAGACGGATT
This sequence comes from Croceitalea marina, assembly GCF_042684265.1. Taxonomy (NCBI): domain Bacteria; kingdom Pseudomonadati; phylum Bacteroidota; class Flavobacteriia; order Flavobacteriales; family Flavobacteriaceae; genus Croceitalea; species Croceitalea marina. The sequence goes on from NZ_JBHULB010000011.1 coordinate 120,883, forward strand.
TAGATATGTGAATGGCAGACAAACAGAATTATTGCTTATACCAAGAGTTAAAGCACAACAGGGCAATTAGATAGGTATATTCTTTATGCCGATTATGTTAATCAGTGAAAATTCTATTTAATGATGACATTACTTCTAGCTAAATTATGTAGGAATAGTTTTTTAGTAGCAAACCTTCTTCTTTCTTGTAATAATCTCATTGCCCAAAAAGAATACAGGGGCAAGGTGATTGATTTTAATACTAAAAAACCAATACCTTTTGTAAATATTGGCATTATTGATGCAGGAGTTGGGACAGTTAGTGATGAAAAAGGGTTATTTAAATTAACTTTAGAAGTCCAGCAATATCCTAAGGATGCACAAATTCTTTTTTCTGCTTTGGGTTATGAAACATTTTTTATTCCTACATCAAACATTGTACAATATAATGACGAATATCTAGAGGTACCACTAAAACCCTCTTTTCTAAAATTAAATGAAGTTATTGTTTCCAATAAAGACGGACGATTTATCGATGATAATGTAGGTTACAGAAACTATGGAGAGAAAAGTTTTGGTTATTGGAAAAATAATATCGCTTTAGGAGGAGAACTAGCAACAAAAATTAAAGTAAAAAAAGGTTTAAGAAGACTTAAAAAATTAGAATTTGAAGTTTGGAGCAACCCTTCGGACAGTTTATTACTAAGAATTAACTTTTACGAAGATGATGGCAATCTAGGAAAACCCAAAACTAATCTTAATACCTCTCAAAAAAATATCTATTGTACAATTACTGATAAAGATCATATTGTAAAAGTAGATTTAGAGCCATTCGACATTTATGTAAAGGATAATTTTATAACATCATTAGAGTTGTTAAAGGTTTACGGTGAAAATGAGCTGGGGCTTATTTTGGCCGCTGCCCCTCAGTACACAAAAGAGGGCGAAAATTTACAGAGAAGAGGTGTCACTTTGTTAGAGTCAGACGGTAATGGCTCTTATAGAAAATATTCAAGTCAGGATAAGTGGGAGTTCTTATCAGATTTAAATATGGCTTATTATATAGAATCCGAATTAATGGTCTCGGAAAAAGTTGCAAATCGTTTTGAGCGAAGAATGCAAAAGAAAAAAAAGAAACAACAAACTATTTCTGGTTTTACCTTATTTAATGGGAGAATGGTTTCTGGAGTTTCGATTTTTAATACCAGAACAAAAGACAATGTCATTTCAGATGATAAAGGAAGATATAAAATACCTGCAAAAGCTAAGGACACTATATCATTTTCAAAAAGAGGATTTATTAAATTGTATGTTCAGGCTACGGCTAAGCCTTCACTTAATGTAATGATGAAAGCTGAAAGTAATTAAGCTATGAATTTTAAACATTTCATCAATACCCAATATCAAGAAGCATCAGGGGGAATTAATTTATGACTCCCCTGATGGTTTTGCTTTAGATTTATTTACCTACCTGGTCCCCTATTTTTTCGAGCGATACTTTCTGGTTAAGTTTTGAGAGTTCGACCAATTTGGTTGTTGCGGTCTCGTTAGGTGAGCCATAGTTTCGGTATACGGTACATTTCACGAATATGGGAAAGTTTTCTTCTTCAATGGACTTGTTCTCGATATTGACCAACCAGGTCCCTTTTTTCGATTCCTCGATAAGGAACTGCTCGGTCTGGTAGCCATGCTCCGTTTCATTGAGCAGTCGTTCTTCGTTCTTCTCATAGGTATGGCTCCAGGTATCGAACTTTCTGTTGGGGTTTACGAACTGTACCTCAAAAGGGGCCGCAGCGACGTTCCAATCGAAAACGATACGCGTATCAAGGTTCAGGGCTTTTTCCAAAAAGGTATCCGGCAGTTCCCAGTAGGGTACCTTGGACTTATGCTTTGTGGTCAGATGTCGAATTTCTATGGTCACCGTTCTAATGATGTCGGCATCCAATGTGGCCCCTAAGATTCGGCCGGAGAGCATTTGTTTGTAAAGCCCGAAAGCTTTTTTATAGTCTTTTGTTTTCACCAATGCCCTTGCCATATCGAGGTAGCTCTGTGTTCTGTCCGGTCTGAGGTTTGCTATTTTCTTATAGAGTTCAAGGCTTTTGTCGTGCATACCCTCGCTTTCATAGAACATGGCCTTTGTTTTCATGAGTGTGATATTGGTCTCACTTTCACCTAGTTTGGCAATGGTCTTTTCTAGGGAGACATTTTTAAAGCTGGCCGCATCATTGGTATAACTGTTGCCCTGCACCAGAGCGGATGGATTTTTCGCGACTTCTTTTTGCCTACCGTTCTTCGCCTTGTTGGTCGTTTCGATAAGTATGACCCCTCCGCGGCCCAGACTCCCGTACCTATTGGTGCCCGCCAGGCCATTGATAACGGTAGCCTTGGTTATGGTATTGGGGTCGAGAAAATTCGGTGGGGTGGTGAACGGAATATCGTCTACAACGAACAAAGGGGGAGCTTCAAATTCTATGGACGTTTCGCCCCTTATCTGATAGGTCTCTTCCCCAATAAATCCCGATACTATTAGCCCGGGGAACTGCCCGGAAAGATACCTGCCGAGCGAAGTGGCACTTTTTGAGAGCTCCCTATCTTCTTTGGTTGTTACCCCAAAACCCAGGCTCCTGCTTTTTCTTTTGCCCAGGGCCGTTTCGATTTCCTCTTCACCGGCCTGCTCTAAAGTATTCTCCGTTACGGTAACCTCTTTTAGTTCGGTATATTTGGGGTCGAGCTCAAAGTCGATCACTTCTTTTGTTACCTGTAGGCTTTTCGGCTTAAGGTTAAAGAAGTTAGCGGTCAAAATGTCGCCATAATCCGCATTTATGAGATATTCACCGTTGCCGTTGGTCTCAACCTGGTCATAACTGCCCTGTACATTTATTTTAACGCCCTGTACGGGTTTGCCTTTTGAGGTGACCCTGCCACTAACCTGATTTTCGGTGGAGGCCGATACAACGGCACTCTCCGATAACGACACCGCATCATCGGTGTAGGTGTTTTTGTTTAAAAGAGAGTTTCTAAGTGTTTTTGGTCCTTTTACTGAATGAATATTGTTTATGGTGTTAATAAACAAGGTGCCATCTTTACCCCCCGCACCGAATGTTGAAGCGGCCGAAACTCCAGGTACAAACATAACACTTTCGATTATCTCTGGCGGAACAAGCATCGAAACGGATAATCCAGAATTGACCCCAGGAACACCGATAGGGGGATCGTCATTTATAAGAACACCATCGATAACTACCCTAACCTTTTGACCATCTCTACCTGAAAAAACTTCTTGGTTTAAGGGGCCTTTTACTTGAAGTGCAGGAAAGCGGCCACGTACCAATTGCCCAAAAGAGATGGCCCCTTTTGAGAGTTCATCCTTAGTTTTTATGTGTGCGGTAACGCCTATACTATTTCTAGATTTGAGGCCAAGGGGAGTAATAACTTTCTCATTGCCATAGTCTTCCTTGCGTTTTTCGGTGACGACCACTTCCTTAAGCTTTTCATACCTGGGCTGCAATTCAAAATCGACTACCGCATTGTCACCAACTTTTTTTGTTTTGGACTTAAGGGTAAAAAAATCAGTTTCCAAGACATCGCCATATTCGGCGTTAACGGCATACTCACCATTGCTATTGGTCTCGACCTGATCCAGACTGCCCTTCACCCTTATTCTAACGCCTTGAACCGGTTCTCCGTTTACGGTCACCTTGCCCGTTACCGATGCCTGTTTTTTTAAACTTTTTTGATAGTTGCCCTTAACTTCTTCTTTAGTGGTAGTTTTTGTTGCAAACGAATCGGGAAAATTTTCACGATAACCTACCTCTACCGAATAGGCCATACCCATGGCCGGGTAGGTGACCCAGTTAGATTGGCCATTGAATCTGCTAAAGACCGAGCTGCCATCATTGGACATCGCCAGTTCTATTTCTGGGGTATCTCCTTTTACCTCTATAAGTTGTAGGCTCACAATGATATCGCCTTGAGCGATAACACTTTCATCAGAAATATCAATAATTTGGTCTTCTTCATTTTTAGTTATCCAATGGGTAATTGAATTTTTTAGTAAAGATTTATTGGGTAGTTTATTTTGAATATCGTAGACATTTAGTCTTAGTTGAATACTATCGGCCAAGTTTTTGGTCACCTTAAAATATACTTTTTCGATAATAGCTTCGTCATAGGGTATATTAACTTGTGATGCCAATTCACTGCCGTTGAATAATACTTTTGTCAACGGAACACTGGCATACAAGTTTTTGGTAGTTCCACCCAGAATAGTTTTTTTATTAAAATTAGAATTCGCCTCAACAGTTTTTTCAGTTTTAATGGGTGTTAAGAGAATAAATTCTCTTTCAGAAAAGTATTGTTCGATTTTTGTAATTGGTATAGCCCAATTATAATAGCCCAAGGATGATACAACTAATATATCTTTTTCACTTAAAGATTCACTAGGCAGGTCGATTTTAAAATATCCGTCTTTATCCGCGATACCGCCCCAATCTTTTCCCTTTATTCCAATTTCCGCATGTGCAATTGGGCTTTGTTTAAATCGATCAAAGACCATCGCGTCTATTTCAATCTGTTTCTGTGCAAAACCGGTAAAAAAATTAATAAGAACTAAGGCGACTAGTATCGTGGTCTTTTTCATGGCGAAGGTGATTTTATTTCTAAATATAAGAATTATACCACAATTTTTATGCCATGAAAAGCTATTTTAATGGACTAAGTTGAACAATTATGTTTAAGCTACATTTAATCCTAAATCGTTACACCTGTAGTACTCCCAAATTAAATTGTTTTTCAATTGGAGCATGGTTGGCTGCCGCTATACCCATTGAAACCCACTTTCTGGTATCTAAGGGATCAATAATGGCGTCCGTCCATAGACGAGCCGCAGCGTAATAGGGAGAAACCTGATTATCATAGCGGTCTTTTATGCTTTTAAAGAGTTCTGCTTCTTTTTCTTGAGTAATTTTTTCACCTTTTTTTTCTAAGGAGGCCTTCTCTATTTGCAAAAGTACTTTGGCGGCTGAATTACCACTCATAACGGCTAGCTCTGCACTTGGCCACGCAGCGATTAATCTTGGGTCATAAGCTTTTCCGCACATAGCATAGTTGCCCGCTCCATAACTGTTGCCAATAATAATTGTGAATTTCGGTACAACGGAGTTACTGACCGCATTGACCATCTTCGCACCGTCTTTAATTATACCGCCGTGTTCACTTTTGCTCCCTACCATGAATCCGGTAACATCTTGTAAAAATACCAGGGGTATTTTCTTTTGGTTACAATTGGCTATAAAGCGGGTGGCCTTATCTGCAGAATCTGAATAAATAACACCGCCAAATTGCATTTCACCTTTTCCGTTTTTCACTACTTTTCTTTGATTGGCAACAATACCTACTGCCCATCCATCAATTCTGGCATAGCCGGTCAATATGGTCTTTCCGTAATCAGCTTTGTACTGCTCAAATTTTGAATCATCGACAAGCCTTTCAATAATTTCTAGCATATCATACTGGTCAGAACGCGAACTAGGCAAAATACCATAAATGTCTTCTTGCTTCTTGGCAGGCAATTTAGATGTTGTACGATTATATCCGGCTTTATCAAAATCTCCAATCTTACCCATTATATTTTTTATGGTCGATAAAGCTTCTGCATCGTCTTTCATTTTGTAATCAATTACACCACTTATTTCAGAATGAGTGGTAGCACCTCCCAAAGTTTCATTATCTATACTTTCACCGATTGCCGCTTTTACCAAATAACTTCCTGCTAAGAAAATACTACCCGTTTTGTCTACAATTAAAGCCTCATCGCTCATAATTGGTAAGTAAGCTCCCCCAGCAACGCAACTTCCCATAACGGCAGAAATTTGGGTAATTCCCATACTGCTCATAATGGCGTTGTTTCTAAAAATCCGACCGAAGTGTTCTTTATCGGGAAAAATTTCATCTTGCATGGGCAAGTAAACTCCGGCACTATCAACCAAATAAATTATGGGTAGTTTATTCTCGATAGCAATTTCTTGGGCACGTAAATTTTTCTTTCCAGTTATGGGAAACCAAGCCCCGGCCTTAACGGTCGCATCATTGGCAACTATCACACACTGTTTGCCTTGAACATAACCGATTTTTATAACAACACCACCTGATGGGCAACCACCATGCTCTTCATACATTCCTTCACCGGCAAAGGCCCCTATTTCAATCGCATCTTTAGCATTATCCAAAAGATAATCAATTCGCTCTCTTGCGGTCATTTTTCCTTTTGCATGATGTTTTTCGATACGGATTTTACCCCCACCTAGTTTGACCTTGGCAAATCGTGTTCTTAGTTCTGATACTTTTAGCTTATTTTGGTCTTCGTTTTTATTGAACTTGAGGTCCATAAATGAAATTCTTGTTACGTTTATGGCTTAAAGATAAGCACTAATACTGATTTGTTTATAGCACTATGAAAAGTAAGATAAGATGGGGAATAGTCGGTCCGGGTAAGATTGCAAAAGAGTTCGCAGATGATTTAATGCAAGTTGTTGATGCAGAACTTACTGCGGTAGGTTCTAGAAATATGGACAGGGCTATTGCTTTTGCAAATGTGTACAAGACACCTCACATTTTTGATGACTACGACCATTTATTTGCCTGTCCTGATGTTGATGTGATTTATATTGCTACCCCACATACTTTTCATAAAGATTTAGCCATTAGGGCAATGAAGGCTGGTAAGCACGTATTGTGTGAAAAGCCTTTAGGTATTAATGTTACGGAGGTTAAAGAAATGATAGCTGCCGCCTCAGAGAATAAGGTGTTTTTAATGGAGGCATTATGGTCGCGGTTTAACCCTACGATACAAAAAGTAAAAGGCATTACAGAAAGTGGAGCTCTAGGTGAGCTCCGATATATTAATGCTGATTTTGCCTTTTACGCTTTGGATAAGCCGAAGGAATCAAGGCTCCTTAATTTGGATTTGGCGGGGGGGTCTATTCTAGATATCGGAATTTATCCGGTCTTTCTTTCGTATTTACTTTTGGGCATGCCTAAAAGAATAGAAGCAATTTCAAATTTCAATGATGATGGCACCGAAATTCAAACTTCTGTTATTTTTCAATATGAAAATGCGCAGGCTATATTGCATAGTAGTTTAGCCAATGAATCGAGAATGAGCGCTGAAATTTCAGGAACAAAAGGTAGCATTGCATTAGACCCACGATTTCATGAAACTCAAGGATATCATTTAAAGGCAGCTAACGAAATTCGGCACTATGAGTTACCTACAAATGGCAAAGGCTATACTTATGAAATTATCGAGGTTAATAATTGTATAAAGGAAAACAAGACTGAAAGCACCTTATGGTCTCATAAGAATAGTCTAGAACTTATTATTTTGTTGGACACAATACGTCAAAAAACCGGTGTTAGTTTTCCTTTTGAAAATTAAAATATAACAAAAGGTTGTTCATTTTTTACGATATTTGATTTTACACATAAAATTAGAGCAAATTGAAGGATAAGAATACAGTTTTGAGTTGGGCAGTTTTTATTATGATTTTTGTGGGAATGGGAATGATTGCCTTAGGTGCCTTTAAATATGATGAAGTAGCTGGATATGGTTTTGCTGCCGTGGGCGTTGGTTTTTTTGCCATCGCTTGGGTTTTTAATGCACTAAAGGGGCGTGTATAGTTTTTAATTTTTCTTCCAATTTTAATTTCAAAATAGACAATGTCAGACGATAAAAAAGTCATTTTCTCAATGTCTGGGGTAACCAAGACATACAAAAATGCAAACACACCGGTTTTAAAAAATATTTATCTGAGCTTTTTTTATGGTGCTAAGATTGGTATTCTTGGTCTAAATGGTTCTGGTAAGTCCACCTTATTAAAAATTATAGCTGGGGTCGACAAAAACTTTCAGGGCGATGTGGTTTTTTCACCTGGTTATAAAGTGGGCTATCTTGAACAGGAGCCACAATTAGACGAGAATAAAACGGTGCTTGAAATCGTAAAAGAAGGTGCTGCCGAAACGGTTGCGATTCTAGATGAATACAACAAAATAAACGACATGTTTGGCTTGCCCGAGGTATATGAGGATGCAGACAAGATGCAAAAACTCATGGACAAACAAGCGGAACTTCAAGATAAGATTGATGCAAGTAATGCATGGGAACTTGATACTAAGCTCGAAATAGCAATGGATGCCCTGCGCACACCAGATTCAGATAAAAAGATAGGCGTGTTGTCTGGTGGTGAGCGCAGGCGTGTGGCTTTATGTAGATTATTGCTTCAAGAACCGGAAATCTTATTATTAGATGAGCCAACCAACCATTTAGATGCAGAATCTGTTCATTGGTTAGAGCATCATTTGGCGCAATATAAAGGAACCGTAATTGCAGTTACTCACGATAGGTATTTTTTGGATAATGTTGCCGGTTGGATTTTGGAGTTGGATAGGGGAGAAGGTATTCCTTGGAAAGGAAATTACTCAAGTTGGTTAGACCAAAAATCAAAACGATTGGCGCAAGAGAGCAAGCAAGCATCAAAACGTCAAAAAACTTTAGAAAGAGAATTAGAGTGGGTGCGTCAAGGAGCTAAAGGGCGGCAAACCAAGCAGAAAGCTAGGTTGAAGAATTACGACAAACTCATGAGTCAAGATCAAAAACAACTTGACGAAAAATTAGAGATTTATATTCCTAACGGCCCTAGACTTGGAACAAATGTAATCGAGGCCAAGGGAGTCAGTAAGGCCTACGACGACAAATTACTATATGAAGATTTAAATTTTAATCTTCCTCAAGCAGGTATTGTTGGTATTATTGGCCCTAATGGAGCTGGTAAAACAACAATATTTAGAATGATAATGGGAGAAGAACAAGCCGATAAGGGCGAATTTATTGTTGGTGATACCGCTCAATTGGCCTACGTAGACCAGAGTCATTCTAACATTGACCCAGATAAATCGATTTGGGAAAATTTTAGCGATGGTCAAGAGTTGGTCATGATGGGGGGCAGACAAGTGAATTCGAGAGCGTATTTAAGTCGGTTCAACTTTTCAGGAAGCGAACAGAATAAAAAAGTTAGTATGCTGTCCGGAGGAGAGCGTAACCGCCTTCATTTAGCGATGACCTTAAAGGAAGAAGGAAATGTACTTTTATTGGATGAGCCTACCAATGACCTAGATGTAAATACATTGCGAGCCTTGGAAGAGGGGCTAGAAAACTTTGCCGGTTGTGCAGTTGTTATTTCGCACGATAGATGGTTTTTAGATCGAATTTGCACACATATCTTGGCTTTCGAGGGCGATTCTCAAGTCTATTTTTTTGAAGGTTCTTTTTCCGATTATGAAGAGAACAAAAAGAAACGTTTAGGGGGCGATTTAATGCCAAAACGTATCAAGTACAAAAAACTGATTCGTTAATTTTCGGTCTTTAATTTTTCTAAAGTCTTTTGAAGTAGTTTTTTGCTTCGGTCAACGTACATTTTCTTTTGTAACTCTACTGCGCTTGATGATTTAGGTTCATCGGCATTTAGTGTTTTTAGCAATCTATTAAGTACTTGTTCTGCCGCTTGAAGGCTTTTATCCACTTTAGAAATGTATTTTGCCAATTGCAAAGTTTCCAAATCTTGGTTCTCAAGATTTGAAGAAGATACAATTGTCTCACTTGAACTTTCTTCTTCAGAATAAGACTTAGAAGTAGTATCATCCTCGCTATCAGATTTCTGTAATTCTGACATGCTACATTCGTCTAAAGCAGTTATTAATTCATTGATTAGGGACTTTGATTTTTTTGTAAAAAACCTGCCGGCATCCCAATCTATAGGTTCAATAGCTTTATTCAGGTTTTTTAAAATAGAAAAGGTTTTGTCTTCTGCTTCACTGCAACCGCAATCATTCCGTAGCGCTTCCGCTTTTTCCATCGCGATAAGTGCTCGTTCGGCGTAATACATTTGATGTTCAAAATTTGTTGCACTAAGGGCCTTATTAGAATGTGAAAGGGCATAAGTTACTTTAGAGTATAAATTATCACAGGCACTTGACTCTTTTGAATAATGGAAAAATGGATTTAAAAAGATAAAAAGAATGTAAAGATATTTCATGGGGTTTAGGCTAGCATTGCATGTTGGTTTTTATGAATTCAATCCTGTTTCATTTGATGAATGATTGGTTTTAGCTTTGTATTAACGTAGTTTTCAACATTAAATTTTTTTAACTCTGATTTTGTTGCTTTATATAACGGATGAGCAGGATGTCCTTTTTTTGTTGGAACACCGATTATTTTCCAATTTAAGTCTAGGTCTTTTAAGTTTTCATGGATGCTTAGCATACAAAGAGAAAGGTATGTGCGTGATTCTATGAGATTACCAAAGGCGAGCCATATGGTATCAATTTTTAATTCTAAAATCGATTGTTTAATGGCATAACTATTTTTCAAGCGCAAATGATGGTTTACTTCTTTATCCAAAAGGCTAGGGTCGGTACTTCGTTGCGGATATAGGTTATACATTACCCAACCGTCGTAGCCATTAAAAGCGGCAATACGTTTGACCGATTTAAGTGTATTATCTAAATCATTTGGACTTGCAGTACTGGGATTTATACCGATACAGGCAATCGTATTACTGGCTTTTTTTCCCAATACATATCTAACTGTATTGCAGGCAGAATTGCTGTATACCCATTCTATGTTTTCAAAGGCCATTTAACATAACTTGAAAAGAGTGCTCAAATAACGAACGCTGAAAATAGTATTGTAGTATATTTCTTACTAAAAATCATTATTTGGATACCAATCCAACTGCACCACTTCAATCTTTTGATTGGTTTTATGAACGAGGCTTCTGAACTTGGTCACATCACTAATATCTGGTCGGCCCCTATAATGGTATGGATAAACCTGCTTTGGTTTAAACTCAAGAACAGCATCGGCTGCACTTTCCTCAGTCATGGTATAGGGTAGGTTCATACAGATGAAGGCCATGTCTATATTCTTAAGAGCTCTCATTTCAGCAATGTCTTCAGTATCGCCGGAAAAATAAAGGCGTTTACCATCCATATTCAAGACATAACCATTACCTCTGCCTTTCGTATGAAACTTTAGGGCTTCTTCTCGCAAATTATACATTGGTATGGCTTCGACGGTAATACCGAAACGTTCTTTTGACTCCCCGTTGTTAAGCACATCGATCTGTGGAGTAAATTCTTCAGGTATTTTATCGGCAACAGCCTGGGGTACTATGATTTTAGCATTCTCGGTATTCAAAGCTTGAAGCGTTTTCAAACTAAAGTGGTCGCCGTGTATGTCAGTAATCAAAATAAGATCTGGTTCTGCATAAGGTTTAAACTTTTCGAGACCGCCAACTGGATCAATATAAATGGTAAATTTCTTCCATTCTAAGACTGCAGTTGCATGTTCTATAGGATGTATTTTCACCTCTTCTTCAACCGTCATGACCGATTTTTGAGTTGTTTTTCGAGAAGATTTCTCCTTACATCCAATCAAAAAGAAAAGAAGCAGAACGATATAGACATTAGATTTAGTCACTTTACAAAAGTTTAACATTCTCTTTAAAGGTACATTATGACTAGGTTGGAGAAAAAAAATTAACATTTTAATTATTTAAAACATCCAAAAGAAATCTTGTCACGTAAATAGACCAGAAGCAAACAACATAGGTTTGTTTTAAAAGAAAGATATTAAAATCAAATTATTATGACAGACACTAAAAGTAACAACAGTTTAAAAGTGATAGCAGGTCTACTAGGGGTTATCCTATTAGGAACTATCATTTTCGCGGTAACTCAATATAACGAGAACAAGAAGAACACCGCAGCACTTACTCAAGAAAAAGAGTTGGTAGTTGAAGATTTAAATAATCTTAAATCAGAGTATGACAAAGCAATTTTAGAAAGCAATGCAACAAACGAAGAGTTGGTAGCTGCAAGAGATAACATTGCGCAGTACATTGATTCTGTACAAAGTATGAAAGCTGATATTGCTTCACTTTCTAGATACAGAAGACAAGTAAGTGTTTTAAAAGCAGAGCGTGAAGAGTTATTGAGACAAGTTGATTCGTTGTCACAGTCTAATACTATGTTGGCTATGCAAAGAGATAGTACATTCGTTGAATTGGAGAAGCAAACCGTATTCAACGATTCTTTAGTTGTGCAGAATACACAATTAGCTGATGCCGTAGAAAGAGGTTCAGCTTTAAACTTGACTACACAAAGTGTTGATGCAGTAAAAGAAAGAAGCAGTGGTAAATTAGTTTCTACATCTAGAGCTAAAGCAACCGATAAATTTAGAGTATGTTTCACTGTAGCTCCAAATACCATTGCTCAGGCAGGAGATAGAGAATTCTTTATCGAAGTATTAGACCCACAGGGTAATATCTTAGGTGAGAGCTTGAGCAAGTCTAATGAAAGTGGCTCTTCAATTTCATATACGAAAGGAACACAATTCTATTATGAGAATGGGGCCTTAGACGTATGTGATTATGTAAATAAGCCAGCTGGAGATTTCCAAAAAGGAAACTATATGGTGAATGTATATGACGATGGATTGAAATTGTTAGGTACATCAAAATTCACGTTAAAATAAATTACGTAAACACTATCCACGTAAAAAAAAAGGGACGTCTCTAACGAGCATCCCTTTTTTCTTTGAAAACTTCTTGAAAATCTATTTAAGGCTCCCTACCATTTTTTCAGGTTTTACCCATTCATCATATTCTTCAGGTGTAACATAGCCTAGATTAACCGCTTCCTCTTTTAAGGTTGTTCCATTCTTGTGGGCGGTATTTGCAATTTCAGCAGCTTTGTAGTAGCCAATCTTTGTGTTTAATGCAGTCACCAACATTAAAGAGTTATTCAATAATGTCTTTATAGTTTCGTGATTAGGTTCTATACCCGAGGCACAGTTTACATCAAAACTTACGCAGGCATCGCCCAATAATTGTGCTGATTGTAAAATATTTGCGGCCATCATTGGTTTGAACACATTTAATTCATAATGCCCTTGGGTGCCACCTACACTAATGGCAACATCGTTTCCGATGACTTGTGCGCAGACCATCGTCAATGCCTCAGATTGTGTAGGGTTGACTTTACCAGGCATGATAGAACTACCAGGTTCGTTAGCAGGAATTATAATTTCCCCAATACCTGAACGCGGTCCAGAAGCCATCATTCTAATATCGTTGGCAATTTTATTTAAGGAAACGGCTAACTGTTTTAGTGCTCCATGACTTTCAACAATGGCATCATGGGCAGCTAAGGCCTCAAACTTATTTTCTGCAGTTACAAAGGGAAGTCCACTGAACTCGGCAATATACTTTGCAACTAGAACAGCATAGCCTTCAGGAGTGTTCAGACCCGTACCTACAGCGGTTCCACCAAGTGCTAGTTCACTCATATGGGGCAAGGTATTCTTGAGCGCCTTTAGACCATGGTCTAGTTGCGAAACATAACCTGAAAATTCTTGCCCTAAGGTCAGGGGAGTGGCATCCATTAAATGCGTACGCCCAATCTTTACTACATCTTTAAATTCGTTCACTTTTTTGGCAAGGCTATCCCGTAATTGTTGTACTCCAGGTATGGTAACTTCAATTATCTTTTTGTAGGCAGCAATATGCATTCCTGTAGGGAAGGTATCGTTTGATGATTGTGATTTGTTTACATCATCATTAGGCTGTATGGTTTTTTCTCCCTCACCAATTCTTTTACCTGCTAATTCATGCGCCCGATTGGCAATAACTTCATTCACGTTCATATTACTTTGGGTACCTGAACCAGTTTGCCAAATGACCAAAGGAAATTGGTCATCATGTTTGCCTTCTAGAATTTCATCGCATACATCAGCAATAAGGTCGCGCTTATCTTTTGGCAAAACACCTAGTTCGTGATTGGTATAAGCGGCGGCTTTTTTTAGATAAGCAAAACCATAAACAACCTCTAAGGGCATTGAGGCCGGCGCACCAATTTTAAAGTTATTTCTTGAGCGTTCCGTTTGAGCACCCCAATATTTATCTGATGGCACCTTTACTTCGCCCATCGTATCTTTTTCAATTCTATAACTCATAGTTCCGTAATTATGGTAACAAAGGTAAAGTTTAGTCCTTTTATTTTTTGGAGATTGGGTATAGTTTTAAAATTTTATTAGCAACAGATTTGCAATTTTGCACCTTTTCAAGGTATCTTTGTAGTATAAATTAAATTTTCATGGTAGAGTTTGACCAATATCTCGGATTTTTAGCTTTTTTGACCATACTTACGATTGGATTCTGGTTAATGATTTTTCTATTAACTTTTGTAGTTCCTTATTGGTTAGGTGGAAATTTACTGGAAATGTGGAAAGAAAGACGCGAGGCTAAAAGAGCTAAGCGCAACGAATAAAAAAAGGAGCCATTTGGCTCCTTTTTTGTTTATTATCCTTCAAATTCTTCTCCGCCCCCGTCGTCACCCTGTCTTCCTTGGCTTCGTTTCTTCTTTTGGTTAAAGCGATAGGTGAAAGAAAGATTATAACTTCTTACCCTCCATTGAAATTTACTATCACTGTTGAAAAATGGAGTTACTGTCTCACTAACTCTTCTTTGGCTATTAAAAACATCACTTATATTAAATGCAAGGGAAGCCTTTTCTTTAAATAAGTCTTTACTAAAGGCCAAACTCATAGAGAATATGCCCTGATTTTTTGTTTGTGCGGTTTCAGAAGGTCCTCTGTAGAACAATCTGGTTTGCCAGTCGACCTTTCCTGGCAAAGTAATCTTATTGTTCAATCTGACAAACCAACTTAAATTGTCAGCATCGAAGTTTTGACCATTAAAATCACCTCGGGTAATCAAATTGAAAAGATTTACATTACCATTAATGTTCCATTTTTTTGTTGGTCGGTAATTGGCATTCATTTCAAAACCATAACGATCATTCTTTGCTAGATTAACAGGCGTTCTTCTAATAATACTTACTTGTTCCCCGTCAAAAACAGTATCCTCTTCCGTATCTTCAGTAATGAATGTAATAACATCTGTAGCTCTTGCGAAGTAGATAGAGCTATTGAGGGTTAACTTTTTATAACGTTTTAGGTATCCAAAATCCACCTGATTAGAAAATGATGGGGTTAAGTTCGGATTCCCTTGGAAAAGATTGGTAGGGCTTGACCTGGAAGGGAAAGGATTTAAAAAGCGAGACCTGGGCCTTCTAATTCTTCTGTTATAACCGAACTGTAGGCTTTCCATTTCATTAAACTCATAGTTTAAGTTTAAAGTGGGGAAAAGACCATCAAAATTATTTCTATTAAAATCTCCTGTTTCAATTTGATTGATAATCAATCTTGTAGATTCATAACGAAGACCACTTAAGAAAGAGAATTTTTTAATTTTTGTTCCGAATTGGGTGTATACTGCATTAATGGTCTCTTTATAGTCGAGTACATTGCTTGGGTTGGTAATGCCCAGTTCAGCTATGGTCGGGCTAATAAAGACAACATCATAATCCGTATTTAGTTTATTAAAGTCCCCACGATACCCCAGTTCAAACTGGCCGTTTTCACCAATGGGAACAACATAATCAGATTGCATAAACACCCTGCGTTGATCTTCAATGGTTGCAACACTTTCACTATCAAAACCATTTTGAATAATTAAAGACTCTTCAGATTCATCACTGGTTTCGTATTGAAACGCAAAGGTCAATTTGTGGTCAGAATTGCCATTGAATTGTTTATCATAATTCAAAGAATACTGAAAAGTTTTATCATCTTCAGTTTCTGGGTCAAATCGAAATCCAGAACTTGTATCGCCCAAAGCATCGGTTTGAAAAAAGGTATTTGTTGTTTCACTGCTATTGTTAGAGCTTCTTAGAAAAATGGACTGCGTAATAGACGAAGTTTTATTTACATACCATTCAACTCCAAAATTTACGTTGTATCCTTTTCTTTCTCGTTCGATGTCGCGTTCTTCTCTGATGGAATTTGTGAAAGCGCCTGTTGCATCGAAAAAATTAGTGGCATTAAAAGAATTTCCGGGGCGTTGTCGATAGTTATACCCTGTATTTGTAAAAATATTTAGGTCTCCGGTTCTATAATTTAAATTTCCGTTTATGCCAGCGGAGTACGGATATCCTAGATTGGTGGTCAATGCTCCGTTTAAACCTTGTAGTTTGCTTCGTCTTAAAATAATGTTGATGATTCCGCCAGAACCTTCTGCATCATACCGAGCCGAAGGAGAGGTGATGACCTCGACTTTTTCTATAGATTCAGCAGGTAGTTGGCGCAAAGCATCAGTACTGTTTAGACCGGTAATAGCAGAGGGCTTACCATTGATTAAGATACGAACATCATCATTTCCCCTGAGTTGAACATTGCCTTCAACGTCTACGGAAACTGAAGGCACATTGTCTAAAACGTCGCTTACCGTACCACCACTAACGGTAAGGTCTTTGCCAACATTATAAATCTTCTTATCTAATCGTAATTCTACTGTCGTGCGTTCGGCAATGACGTCTACTTCGGCTAGTTGTTCTACATCTATGGAAAGGGTAATCGTACCTAAATCAGTGTCTGAACGGAGTAGTTGCTTCTCTTTTCTAAATGTTTTATATGAAATAAATTCAACGGATATGTTGTACATGCCAGCAGGTGCTTCTACTTCAAATACACCATCTAAATTGGTGATTCCTCCTGTTACCTCTTGTGGGTTGCGAACGCTTTGCAGTACGAGCGTGGCATATTCCAATGGATCGCCAGAACCTTTTTCGATTACCTTTCCTGTTACTTTTATGTTTGGTCTCTGGCCTTGGGGTCTTTGAGCTATTAACGTTGTTAGGTTTAAAACAAGCGTTAAAAGTAACAGTTTCTTCATATTAGGATTTTGATTTCTTTTTCTTTTTTTTCTTCTTCGCCTTGAATTGGTTCTTTTGTAAGTTCAAGTAGGCATTGTATTTTTCTTCGGGAAGTCCAGCCTTTATTTCTTCATCTTGAAGCTTTGCAAGTTTCTCATATTCTTCTTTCATTTTTTTGGGCTCGAGTTTCAGTATTTGAAGCTCCATTCTTTTCTGCACATATTTAATTAAAGTGGTACGAACCACGGCCTCTTCAAAAGGGTCAAGCTCTAATGACTCAGAAATTTTGGGCATTTGTTCATCAACTACTTCGTCTGCAGTTTTTGCTTCTGGTTCTTTTGGAGGCGTTTGAGCCTGAGGTATGGCACTTCTTCCGCCCTGTCTGCCATAGCGATTACCATAACCGTATTGTGCTTCAACGGTATAAGTGCTTAAAAGAAAAAATAAAAAAGCAAGTTGTAGTAGTGCTTTCATAATATTAAGATTTCAAAATTAGAGTAAGGTTTAAACTAGCTTGGTTAAATGTATGTTAAATGAATCGATGTGTACAAAACAATATTTGTGCCGAATCTTATTATTCCTCTGTTTTTTGCCCCATCATCATTAAAAATGCTTTTAGAAACCTATCGATATCCCCGTCCATTACGGCATCTACATTACCGGTTTCCTCAGCTGTTCTTACATCTTTGACCAACTTATAAGGGTGCATTACATAATTTCTGATTTGTGAACCCCATTCAATCTTCATTTTTGAGGATTCTATCTCTTGTCTAGCTTCTTGTTTTTTTCTCAGTTCTATTTCGTAGAGCTGCGATTTTAACATTTTCATTGCCGTAGCTCTATTGTCATGTTGCGAACGTGAATCAGAACAGGAAATTTGAATGCCAGTAGGCTTATGAACCAATTGCACCTTGGTTTCAACTTTATTTACATTCTGTCCACCAGCTCCACTAGATCTCGCAGTTGTAATTTCAATATCAGCAGGATTGATATCAATTTCTATAGTATCATCTGCTAAAGGATAAACATAAACCGATGCAAATGAAGTATGACGCTTGGCATTACTATCAAATGGCGAGATTCGGACCAAACGATGCACTCCGTTTTCCCCTTTTAACCAACCAAAGGCATAATCCCCCTCAATTTCAATGGTAACCGTTTTTATTCCGGCTACATCTCCTTCTTGATAGTTTAGCTCTTTTACTTTATAACCATTCTTTTCGCTCCACATCAAATACATACGCATCAACATGGCCGCCCAATCACAGCTTTCGGTACCTCCGGCACCTGCAGTTATCTGCAGAACAGCTGTAAGTTCGTCCCCTTCATCCGAAAGCATATTCTTGAACTCCAAATTTTCAAGAAGTTCGACCGCCTTGTCGTGTTTTTCAGAAACTTCTTCCTCACCGACCTCCCCAGCCTCTTGAAATTCCAATAAAACTTCTAAGTCGTTGATAAGGGTCTTGGCCGAGTTAAAACTTTCGACCCAATTCTTCTTAGATTTTATAGATTTCATCTGAATTTGGGCCTCTTTCGGATTGTCCCAAAAGCCAGGAGCTAAGGTTTTCTCCTCTTCGTTTTCTATCTGAATAAGCTTGGCATCAATGTCAAAGATACCTCCTTAACGCACCAAGGCGATCCATGAGATCTTTATGTTGATCTGTAGTTACCATATAAAATGTTTAGAACAAAAATAGGCTTTGCACTATGGCTAGGCAATCAATTTTATATAAATTTAGAATTCCAATAAAACCAAACATGAAAAACAGCTTGACTTTTATTTTCGCAGTGGTATTTTCAATTTCATCTGCACTTGCCCAAAGTTTTGACAAGACAAAGAATTTTCAAAAATTTAATGGCTATTTCAACTTTTACTATGATGATGGTAATGATAAGATGTACTTACAAGTAGATGATTTAGAAAAGGAATTTCTCTATGTATATTCTTTAAGTAGTGGTATCGGCAGCAATGATATTGGTTTAGATAGGGGGCAGCTCGGTAATGAGCAGGTTGTTTTTTTTAGAAAAGCAGGAACAAAATTGATGCTCGTTCAGCCGAATCTAAAGTTTAGGGCCCTCACCGAAAATGACTTAGAACGTAAATCGGTTGAACAGGCCTTCGCAAAATCTATTTTACATGGATTTAAGATTATTGAGGAACAGAAAGGAAGCTATTTAATCGATATCACTGATTTTTTAATGCGTGATGCCCATGGCGTGAGCGGCAGGTTGCAACGTAGTAAGCAAGGTTCTTATAGCCTTGATAAAAGTAAAAGCGCTTTGGCGTTAGAACGTACAAAAGCTTTCCCCAAAAATATAGAATTCGATGTCACTTTAACTTTTAAGGGACAACCCAAAGGAAATTATATCAGATCGGTTACACCCAACGCAAATTTGGTTACGGTTGCCCAGCACCATTCCTTAATTGAATTACCAGATTCGAAGTATGAAAAACGCGTATTTGACCCAAGATGTGGATCTTATCCCTTTTCATATTATGATTATGCCACTCCAGTGCAAGAGCCCATTTTAAAGCGTTACATTACAAGACATCGTTTAGAAAAGAAAAACCCTAACGCCGAGCTTAGTGAAGCTGTTGCCCCGATTATTTATTATTTAGATAATGGTACACCAGAGCCTGTGCGCTCCGCATTATTGGATGGAGGACGTTGGTGGAATCAAGCTTTTGAGGCCATTGGCTATAAAGACGCTTTTCAACTTAAAATTTTACCAGACGATGCAGATCCAATGGACGTGCGGTATAATGTAATTCAATGGGTTCATCGTTCCACACGAGGTTGGAGCTATGGCAGCAGTATAACCGACCCAAGAACAGGTGAAATCATGAAAGGGCATGTGAGTTTGGGTAGTTTACGAATACGGCAAGATTTTTTAATAGCCCAGGCGCTGATGAACAAACCTTTTGCCGAGCGTGACGATAACTACCAGCCTATGTTAGAAATGGCCTTGGCTAGAATACGTCAGCTATCTGCCCATGAGATAGGGCACACCCTAGGTTTTGCCCACAATTTTGCCGCAAGCACCAATGGCCGGGCTTCGGTTATGGATTATCCTCACCCTCAATTCAAGTTAAATGGTGATGAAATTGACTTTTCGGAGGCTTATGCCGTAAATATTGGTGATTGGGACAAAGTAACCGTGGCATATTCGTATTCCGATTTTCCAAGAAATTCTGAGCAAGAAGGATTGCAAAATATTTTGAAAGATGCTCAAAATGCAGGTTTGCGATATATATCTGACCAAGACGCAAGGCCAATGGGAGGCGCCCATGCTTTGGCACACCTCTGGGACAATGGAAATAATATAAGCATGGAACTCGAAGAGGTTTTAAAAATAAGGAAAACAGCTATCAACAATTTTTCAATAGACAATATTAGAAGGGGAGAACCAAACTCTGTCTTAGAAGATGTTTTTTCACCGCTTTATTTTTTCCATCGCTATCAAACAGAAGGCGTGGCTAAAATAATTGGAGGGTTGGATTATAATTATGCAGTCAAAGGTGATGGTCAAAAAACCGTTTCTATGGTAAACAAATCAACTCAAGAAGAAGCGCTTAAAAGTATATTAAAAACCTTAGATGCTGCACAGATTGCCATTCCTAGTGAAAAGTTAGCATTGTTTCCACCAAGGGCAATCGGGTATGGCAGGTCAAGAGAATCATTGAAAGGAAAGACTGGTGTTTCTTTCGATGCACTTTCTGCGCCAGAAACTGCCGCCGATATGACCCTGGGATTATTACTGCATCCAGAACGTGCTTCTCGACTTATTCAACAAAATGCTACGGACACTGATAATCTGGGCTTGCAGGAGGTTTTGGATGCGCTTGTTGATAGCACTATTAATAGGTCTATAAAAAACCCGTATTTAAATGAAGTTCAGCAAAACATTAATTTTAGGGTGTTGTTCCATATAATGAATTTAGCTTCGCATACAGAAGTTCATCCTCAGGTAAATGCAATAGCAAATCAAACGCTTAGAAATCTTTCTCAGAAAATTGCTTTAGCGGGATTAAAAAATCCAATTAAAGCTGAGATGTCTCGAAGAATAAGTGATTTTTATGCACATCCTGAGCAGTTTCAGGTTATTCCAACACCTACGATTCCTGATGGCTCACCTATAGGAATGGCCTGTTTTAATTAAACGGTTTTATGGAAATAAATTTAATAAGTGACACGGTCACAAAGCCAACTGCTGGAATGCTTGATGCGATGATGAATGCGGAAGTAGGGGATGACGTCTTTAAAAATGACCCTACCGTAAATCAATTGGAAGCCAAGGTTGCCGAATTGTTTGGCATGGAAGCATCCTTATTTTTTCCGAGTGGCAGTATGACCAATCAAACGGCAATAAAATTGCATACTCAACCTGGGGAACAATTGATCTGTGATAAGTATGCCCATGTATACAATTATGAGGGCGGTGGTGCTAGTTTTAATAGTGGTGTTTCCTGCAAACTTGTAGATGGAAATAGGGGAATGATGACAGCTGAGCAGGTGGAAGCCGGTATAAATCCTCCTGATTTTTATCATAGCCCTCTAACTAGTTTGGTCTGTATTGAAAACACAACCAATAAAGGTGGTGGCGCTTGTTGGAGTTTTGATGAGCTAAAGCGAATAAGAAAAGTATGTGACGACAATAATCTTAAATATCATTTGGATGGTGCCCGACTTTGGAATGCGATGGTTGCAAAAGGTGAAACGCCCAAGCAATATGGTGCATTGTTTGATTCAATCAGCGTTTGTTTGAGCAAAGGTCTTGGATGCCCAATAGGCTCCGTTTTGGTTGGTAGCGAAAAACTTATTCATGAAGCGGTAAGGGTGCGTAAAATTTTAGGAGGGGGAATGCGACAAGCTGGGTTTTTAGCCGCTGCAGGCATTTATGCTTTGGATAATCATGTTGAAAGATTGGCAGATGATCATCGACAGGCCCTAGAAATAGGTTCTGTTCTAAACAATCTTGAGGTAATAAAGAAAGTCGAGCCTATTGAAACGAATATCATCATTTTTGAGGTAGAGGAATCTTTAATTTCTGCAGATGTGTTTGTAAAAAAGCTTGAAGAAAATAATATTTCGATCATTAGTATGGGTCAGGGTAAACTAAGAATCGTCACGCACCTAGATTATACGAATACCATGCATCTTAAATTTTTAGAAATCCTTGAAGATTTATTTTAATTCTGATTTTATCGACGAAAAATCAGAAGTTAAGTGATAAACTATTGTATTTTAAATAATTACAAGTGATACTAACTTTTGATTTAAGCGATTTTTATTGAATTATTCGTAACGCATTCCTTGTACTTGATAAATTATTTTCAAATTTTGTGACTTTTTTAAGAAATAGGGTTCTTAGTTATTGATTAGGATATATATTGTATATCACTATAAATTTAATTAACTAACACAGTAACACTAACTATTATGAAAAAAGTTCTATTTCTTTTGGCAGTATTTGCCACCGCCGCAATTAATGCGCAAGATTTACCTACAAACCCAGAACCAGGTAAATGTTATGTACGTTGTACTACCCCTGATGTTTACACCAATGAAACAATGACAGTAGTAACAAAGCCTGCTTATAAGGTTTTAAAAACAGTTCCTGCAACTTACAAGACAGTTACAGAAAGAGTATTGGTAAAAGAAGAAGGTAAGAGACTTGCTGTAATTCCGGCAAAATGGGGAACTGAAACAGTATCTTATGTTTCTAAAGAAGCAGGAAATTCTTTAAGAATTACACCTGCTAGTTTTAGAGCCAGTTCTGAAACAATTGAGGTTAAACCAGCCTATGCTCAATGGGAGCTTGGTTCACCAGCCCCAGATTGTGCTTCTGGAAACCCTGATGATTGTCGCTACTGGTGTTATAAAGGTTACCCAGCAGAATACACTACGGTAAGCACTCAAGTTCTTGCAAATGATGCATCAACTGAAAAGATTGCCGGTTCAGTAAAGAATGCTACATATACCAAAAGAGTAATGTTAGAGCCAGCCAAGGTTGTTGAAGAGGTAATTCCTGCTGAATATGCTACCATTACTAAAACGGTATTGGATAAAGATGCCTACACTGTTGAAGAAACTGTGCCAGCTGTAACTAAGACGATTACTAAGGAAGTATTAAAAACTAAAGGTGGATTAACTACTTGGAAAGAAGTTGAATGTTCATTGGTCGAGTACCAAGCTTTACCTATCAACTGGAATTTAGGAAGCGCAAGCTTAACTGCTGAGGCTAAAAGAATCATCGATTCTAGATTAATGCCTGTATTACAACAAAATCCTGGTACTAAATTAGAGATCGCTTCTCATACTGATGCCAGAGGTGGCGCAACATCTAACCAAAGTCTTTCTGAAAGAAGAGCTAAGGCTGTTGCCGATTACTTAATTTCTAAAGGTGTTAACTCTAGCTTATTGGTAGCTAACGGTTACGGAGAAAGAAAATTGAAAAATAGATGTGCCGATGGCGTTTCTTGTACTGAAAGAGAGCACTCTGCAAACAGAAGAACTGAATTTAGATTGATTAATAACTAAACACTACTATTCAATCATTAAAAAGCCTCCTTTTCGGGAGGCTTTTTTTATTTGTTCTTTTTTAAAAAATCGAGGTGGTATTTTACCTCTCCATTCATGCTATACCCGGAATAATCATCAAGCAATACCCCATTAGGGCTGAGTACTGCCATTAAGGGGAAAACACCTTTTTTATTGTATTTGGGCAGTAGCTCCTTATTTTTTGCGTATTGTTCTGGTGTGAGGATATCTTTATTCCTTGGAATGTCAACATATAATAGCACATATTCTGCAGACAATTCACGAAATTCATTGGTGTCAAATAAATCTTTTTTGAGCATCTTACATGGAGGGCACCAATCACTTCCCGTAAAATATACCAATACATTCTTTTTATTTTTTTTAGCCTGTTTTAAAACAGTCTTATAATCCGTTTGCCATTCTACAGAAGTCAATTCTGTTTCCGAAACCTTCGGAACCAGAAACAGAAAAGTTAAAATATATAATAAGGTTTTCATTTCTTTTTATTTTCTATGGGCAAAAAGCTTGCCGTTTATTTAAATAACGAATCCATTCCCGGAATATTGGGCATACCTTCCTTGGCCACTGCAGCAAGCTCTGTCTCGTTTATAGCTGTTGCTTTTTCAATGGCCTTATTTAGGGTAAGCACTAAATAATCTTCTAATTGCTCCTTATCTTCCAAAAGATTGGCATCAATGCTTATATTCTTTATGAGTCTATTGGCGGTAAGCGTAACTCTTAATAACCCATCCGATGAGGCTTCATCTACCATTACCGTATCTAAACGTGCCTTTGTTGTTTTTACTTTTTCTTGGGTGTCTTTAAGCTTACCCATCATACCCATTAAATCACCAAACATAGTTTTCAAGATTAAATTCAATAACAAAATTACTAAATTGGTGAAAATTCAAATAATGAGACAAGCTATACAGCAACTACCTATTCTTTTTTTCTGCCTTATTTTTGCCGCTTCTTGTATAAATGAGAAAAAAGAAAATACTTCAATGACTTTACCGCAAGCAAAGAAAATTCCGAAAAACCTTGAAATTCATGGTGATACCCGAGTGGATAATTACTATTGGTTAAATGACCGCGAAAATGATGAAGTTATAGCGTATTTAGAGGCTGAAAACGAATATTATCAAGAGCAAACAAAGCACACCAAGTCTTTTCAAGAAGAGCTCTTTTTAGAGATGAAATCGAGAATAAAAGAAGATGACGAGTCCGTTCCTTACAAAAGAGATGGGTATTATTATCTCACGCGATATGAAAAAGGAAAAGAATATCCCATTTATTCACGAAAAAAGGAATCTTTGGATACTGAGGAAGAAATTTTGTTCAATTGCAATGAATTAGCTGCAGCACATGATTTTTTTAATCTAAGGGGAGTTTCGGTTAGTCCCGATAATAAATTAGCTGCTTTTGGTACCGATACGGTTTCTAGAAGACAGTATTTTATTCAGATCAAGAACCTGGTTACTGGAGAAATTTATCCAGATAAAACTGAGAATACAACAGGAGGCTCCGTATGGGCTGCGGATAACAAAACCCTATTTTATACCAAAAAAGACCCGATAACATTGCGTTCAGATAAAATTTACAAACATCGATTGGGTACCGACGCAGAAGAAGATGAATTGGTGTTCCATGAAGAAGATGATACGTACAATACCTTTGTTTACAAAACCAAATCGCGCAAATATATCGTTATAGGCTCTATTAGTACTTTAACTTCAGAATACAGATTTATACCAACAGATGCTCCAGATAGTGAATTTAAAATTTTCTCTCCGCGAACTAGGGGGTTAGAATATTCTATTTCTCACTATGGTGACAGTTTTTATATTTTGACGAATAAGGACGATGCCACCAATTTTAAATTGATGAAGACCTCCGAAGACAGCACAACTTCTGATAATTGGACGGAATTTATTGGCCATAGAGAAAACGTTCTTTTAGAGGACATTGATATTTTTAAAGAGTACTATGTGCTATCGGAACGTGAAAATGGTTTGAACAAAATGAAGATTGTTCGTTGGGATGGTTCTGATAGTTACTATTTGCCCTTTGATAGCGAGACCTATGTTGCGGGCGCTAGTACGAACCTTGACTTTGATACTGAAAAGCTGCGCTATTTCTATAATGCCATGACCTCGCCTTACGCCATAATCGATTTTAATATGCGTACCAAAGAGAGTGAAGTATTAAAACAACAGGAAGTGTTAGGTGGCGATTTTAATAAAGAAAACTATCGTTCAGAACGTATTTGGGCAACCGCCTCAGATGGTACAAAGATACCAGTATCAATGGTGTATCACAAGAATACTAAGCTAGATGGTAGCAGCCCATTGTTACAATATGCCTATGGGTCTTATGGCTCAACAATAGATCCTTATTTTTCTTCGGTTCGATTAAGTTTGTTGGATAGAGGATTTATCTACGCAATTGCCCATGTAAGGGGAGGTGAGTATTTGGGCAGGCCATGGTATGAAGACGGTAAGTTACTCACCAAAAAGAATACGTTTACCGACTTTGTAGATGTTTCTAAACACTTGATTACAGAAAAATATACTTCACCAGAGCATTTATATGCTATGGGTGGTTCCGCTGGAGGCTTGTTGATGGGAGCAATTGTGAATATGGCTCCAGAACTATATAATGGGGTTATTGCCGCAGTGCCTTTTGTAGATGTTATAACGACCATGTTAGATGATAGTATTCCTTTGACCACAGGGGAGTATGATGAATGGGGAAATCCTAATGATAAAACGTATTACGATTATATTAAAACCTACTCCCCATACGACAATGTAGAAGCGAAAGAATATCCCAATCTTTTAGTAACCACTGGGCTTCATGATTCTCAGGTACAGTATTGGGAGCCAGCCAAGTGGGTGGCCAAACTAAGGGAGTATAAGACTGATAACAATCAACTTTTCTTGGATACGAATATGGAAGCAGGGCATGGGGGAGCTTCCGGAAGATTTGAGGCTTTGAAGGAAACCGCCAAGGAATATGCCTTTATTTTAGATTTGGAAGGAAAAATCCGATAAAATAAAAATTGTTATTTTTGCACCTGTAATAAAGGCTTTAAGGCTTTATTTACAAGACCTTACTTAACTATGGAGAATAACATTAATGCTTATAATAGCATCTTAGATTTAGTTGGTAATACCCCTCTTATCAAACTAAATCGTATTGCTGATGCTTTAACTGGTAACTTCTACGCCAAAGTAGAAGCGTTTAACCCAGGGCATTCAGCTAAGGATAGAATTGCCGTTCATATCATTGAAGAAGCTGAAAGAAAAGGCCTTTTGAATGCTGAAAGCACCATTATCGAGACCACTTCGGGCAATACAGGATTTAGCTTGGCCATGGCAAGCATGGTTAAAGGTTACAAATGTATTTTAGCGGTTAGTTCTAAATCGTCACCCGATAAAATTGATATGTTGCGCTCTATGGGCGCTCAAGTATATGTTTGTCCTGCCCATGTCAGTGCCGATGACCCACGTTCTTACTATGAGGTCGCCAAACGTTTGCATAAAGAGACTAAAGGTTCCATTTATATCAATCAATATTTCAACGAATTAAATATTGAAGCACATTATAGAACCACGGGACCTGAAATCTGGAAACAGACCAATGGTAATATTACCCATTTGGTAGCTTGCAGTGGAACAGGTGGAACGATTTCCGGTACGGCTCGCTTTCTTAAAGAACAAAATCCGGATATCAAGGTTTTAGCAGTTGATGCCTATGGTTCGGTTCTTAAGAAATACCACGAAACAGGCGAGTTCGATCATGAAGAAATTTATCCTTACAGAATAGAAGGTCTAGGTAAAAACCTAATTCCAAGTGCTACCGACTTTAATACGATTGATCGCTATATCAAGGTTACCGATGCAGAAAGTGCGCATATGGCCCGTAAAATAGCACATACCGAGGGTATGTTTGTTGGGTACACCAGTGGTGCCGCAATGCAAGCTGTGATGCAATATGGTATGGAGGGTGAGTTTAAAAAAGATAGTAATGTGGTTGTAATTTTCCCAGATCATGGGTCACGTTACATGAGCAAGATCTATAGTGACGAGTGGATGCAAAATCAAGGGTTTTTTGATGCTAAGAATGCAGAAACTCCAACAGAAATTCAATATATCAAGTAAGTAAAAAATAAGAAGTTTAAGAGCGGTAACTTCTTTTAAGTTGCCGCTTTTTGTTTGTAATAAAGACATTGCGTCGTTAGTAAAATTGCATATTTTTGCAACTCATACAATTTAAGGTAGATGAAAGATTTATTTGAAAGAATTATAGAAAATAAAGGACCGTTAGGAAAATGGGCTTCACAAGCTGAAGGATATTTTGTATTTCCAAAGTTGGAAGGTCCTATTTCGAATAGAATGAAGTTTCAAGGAAAAGAGGTCATAACCTGGAGTATTAATGATTACCTAGGCCTCGCCAACCTACCTGAAGTTAAAAAAGTAGATGGAGAAGCAGCTCATGAACATGGTTCGGCATACCCAATGGGGGCTCGAATGATGAGTGGTCATACAGATTTTCATGAGCAATTGGAAAGAGAATTGGCAACATTTGTGAGTAAAGAAGCTTCTTACTTATTGAATTTTGG
Organism: Croceitalea marina; assembly: GCF_042684265.1. Lineage (NCBI taxonomy): Bacteria > Pseudomonadati > Bacteroidota > Flavobacteriia > Flavobacteriales > Flavobacteriaceae > Croceitalea > Croceitalea marina. The sequence goes on from NZ_JBHULB010000011.1 coordinate 148,855, forward strand.
ATACCAAGGCTTTATGTCAGTTGTAGATGCTTTAGTTACCAAAGACGATATCATTGTTTATGATGTAGATGCGCATGCTTGTATTATAGATGGTGTTCGTTTACATATGGGTAAGCGTTTTACTTTTATGCATAATGATGTTGAAAGTTTAGAGAAAAACTTGGAAAGGGCCACAAAAATGGCCGAGCAGACTGGTGGAGGTATTTTGGTTATCTCGGAAGGCGTTTTCGGAATGCGCGGTGAGCAAGGTATTTTGAAGGAAATTGTTGCTTTAAAGAAAAAGTTCAACTTTAGGTTGTTGGTCGATGATGCCCATGGTTTTGGCACACTAGGTAAAACTGGGGCTGGAGCAGGCGAGGAGCAAGGTGTACAAGACGATATCGATGTGTATTTGGCCACTTTCGCCAAGTCTATGGCCAGTATCGGTGCTTTTGTAGCAGCAGACCAAGAAATTATAGACTATTTAAAATACAACCTACGTTCGCAAATGTTCGCAAAATCATTGCCTATGGTTTACGTGAAAGGAGCATTAAAGCGTTTGGATATGATGCGCACTATGCCCCAACTGAAGGCAAAATTGTGGGAAAACGTAGATGCATTGCAAAACGGACTTAAAGAACGTGGTTTTGATATTGGTACTACATCCAGTTGTGTTACTCCGGTGTATTTGAACGGTAGTATTCCAGAGGCTATGGCTTTGGTAAAGGATTTACGCGAGAATTACGGTATTTTCTGTTCTATCGTTGTTTATCCGGTTATTCCTAAGGGATTGATTCTATTACGTTTAATCCCTACGGCTACGCATACGATGGAAGACATTTCAGAGACTTTAGATGCTTTTTCCAGTATTCGTGAAAGGTTGGAAAATGGAACGTACAAAAGGTTATCTGCTGCTGTTGCCGCAGCAATGGGGGAGTAGATTACATCGCTTTTTCGTAAGCCTCTTTCATCCAATTGATTAATTCAGCATCTATTTCTTTTGTTGAGGTCAATTGTACACGATGTGTGCACATTGTTCCGAAAGGACCAGAATTACCAAGCCTATCTGTGGTTGGTTTGTCTTTTAGTTTAAGGCCTAAATCTATTCTGGTTTTTGTAGCTGGTTTTATAAGTACAAATTGTCTTTTTCGAATAATGCTCACGCTTCCTTTTTTGGGCATAATGGTGATGTCGTTTCCAAAAGGTTTAATTACTTCTAATAGCTTTTCATAAATAGGAAATAAGACTTCTTTGCCCTTGTATTGCGCTTCTACCAAATTAACAGGAGCTTGATTCTCCTCTTTTGATAATGTTACAATAGTATTTGCAAAACCGTGGGTTACGTTGTGCTCTTTTTTAAGAAAATTCACCCCTTCAGAATGTTTTGTGAATGATTTTGTTTTGAGGATTGATTTCCATTCTTCTAACGATTTACCAGTTTTTTCTGGCATGTTAGAAATCATGGTTTGCAGGGCCTTGTCCATAGGTTTAGTATTTTATAGATGGTTTGCCTGTTTCTAAATATGAAATCAGGTTAAGATATGATTGTTCATTCCCTTGAATAAAAAAATTCATCAACGACATATATTTTTCATTTTTTTTATACCCCATACCATAAGAAATCACTTTTGTTTTCGATGGACTTATCTCTTCAAAAAGAATCATATTGAATAAGTCTTTTTCATCTTCTTTCATAAATTCCGGGAAATTTTTAGTGAGTTCGGCTTGTAATGTTAACATCCGTTTCGGGATGTAATTTATGATATGCAATGTAATTGTAGATTCATCTCCAACTTTTCCAAGCTTATTGTAATTAGTTTTAATGGTACCATTTATTTTAAAATCTACCTCAGCTATCGGAACCGCCCAACTTTCCCATCCTATTTTTGTGATATAGGCATTCCATAACGAATCTAAGGGAACGTTTACTTCAAAAGATTGTTTCAATACCATATTATCTGCTTTCGAGGAATCGATAACCGATTTTATTCGTGATGCAGAATTGTCATTTGGATTTTGAGCAAATAGTATGGTAGAAAAGGAAAGAAATAGTATTTGTAGTAAATGTGTCTTCATATTTCTAAAATGAGATAAGCACAAATTAAGAAAGTTATAATGAATTGTGATAGTAAAAAATTAACCTTGCCGGTCTAAAGGAAAAAAATTTGGTTCACCTTTATTGTAATCTGCTTGTAAGAACTCTTGAGGGTTAAATCCAGAAAATTCTTTAAATTCTTTAATAAAATGTGATTGGTCTGAATAGCCGAATTCATGAGCAATCTGCGACCAAAGCAAATGCTGTTTATTTTGTATTTGCTTTAGAATTTCGTTAAACCTAAAAACACGATGAAATATTTTAGGTGTCAATCCAAAATATTTTTTAAACTGACTAATCAAATGCTTCTGTGTTTTAGGGTAAGTGCTAACAATGTTATTGCCTTCAGATATGGGATTGGCCGATAATTGGTTGAGGATGGATACAAGATTTAAATCTGGCACCTTATCATAACCAAATTTATCTACCAACCAATTTTCAATAAGTTTAAATTTGCCGATTACCGCTTTCGTTTCTAAAACCTGTTCTCTTAGTTCTAAAATGCTACCACCAAAAAGTGTGTTGGCATCTACTACCAAATTATTTAGTTGATATATAGGCTTATGTAAAAAAGGATAGGCTCCGCCAGGTTTAAATTGTACTACAAGCATTTCAGAGTTTTGATGCGCCGAAATTGAAAGAAACTTTTTTTGCATGCCCGAGACCCATGCATTTTTAAAACTTCCATTTGGTTCTAATGTTTTACTATCATAAGTATGCCGCTCAATACCATCTAACTCAATTATGAGAAAAATATGCCCTGTGGGTACAACGCGCTCAATAGAGTGTTCAGGCCTATATCCCCTATAGTAAAATATAGACTCAATATAGTCTAGTAACGGTTGTTCTATATGGTGCGATTCAAATATCAAGATACCTTAAGTTTAATTTACAGTTTCTGTATTTTTTAAAGAATCAGTCCCTTGTTAAATCGAATACAATATATCGATTCCATTTGTTACAAAGCTCTTCTATAGGTTCTTCTGCGTTTATGCGTCCAAGGATTAAAATGTTTCCAGATTTGTGCAATGGCGGTATTTTCTTCTAACTCTGGCGTACGTATACATTCTACAATACCTTTTTCTGTAAAGGTTTTATGAAATTCATTAAAGATTATAGCCGTTACTCCTTTATTTTGATATTCTGGGTGAACACCAATGAGATAGAAAGTAACATTTTTACTGTGCTTTCTTGCTCGTAGTAAATGAAAGATACCAAAAGGGAATAATTTACCTTTTGCTTTTTGCAGGGCTTCTGAAAATGAGGGCATAACAATGGCAAAAGCAACAAGCTTATCATTTTTATCAATAACGAACTTGATATATTCAGGATTTATAAAACTGATGTATTTCTTTTTAAAGTATTCTTTTTGAACATCGGTAATTTTTACAAATGAGGCTAAGCTTGAGTAACTATCATTAAATAAATCGAACATACTATCGACCCATGGCATAATAGCTTTACTATTCGTAAAGTTCAATTCTCTTAATTCGTAGCGCTTTTTAATGAGCATGTTTGCCTTGGCAAAAGTCTTTGGGTCGGCATTGGCAAACAAAAATTTATTTTCTAAATACTCCTTTTCTTTTATAAAACCATGCTCCTCAAAATGAGATTGGTAATAGGGGTGGTTATACCAAGTGATCATAGTGCCAATATGGCCGAAACCATCTATCAAAACGCCTACTTTATCGAGGTTAGAGAAACCCACGGGCCCTTCCATATAGTCCAGTTGCTGCTCTTGCCCAATCTCGTTAACCTTTTGCAGTAGGGCTTTCGAAACCTCAAAATCATCTATAAAATCAAACCAGCCAAAACGCATTTTTTTAAGCTTTTGCTCTTTGACCTCTATCCAATTTACAATTGCTGCGACCCGACCTACTATCTTACCTTGTTGATAGGCAAGGAAGAATCGTGCCTCTGCATTTTTAAATGCTGGATTTTTGGTCTTATCAAAAGTTTCTAGTTCGTCTTTAATGATGGGAGGTACCCAATACTTGTTGTCCTTGTATAGCGAAAAAGGGAATTTTACAAAAGCCTTAAAATCGGCAGGGGATAGTACTTCTTTGGTGGTGACCATGCATTGTAGTTTGTGAATGCCAAATCGAGCACCGCCGAGAAGTTTTTAATATAAAATAGGTACCAATCTCGACCGCGCTTGAATTGACACTTTGATTGCCTTACAATATTAAGGATATTAGCGAAGGATGAAAAATGAATATTTCTCTGATTTAGAAGTCCAGCTCGTTTTTCTTCTTTTTCTTTTTACCTTTCTTCTTCATGCTCTTCTTCTTGATTTTACCGCTACTGTCGTCACTTTTAGTTTGGATCAATTCATCTTTATGAAAATCCAAACGATAGGAAAGTCCTGTAGAAGCAAATATGCGAGAAGGAGTGGTCTTAAAACTTCCTCCAAAATTGACATCAACTTGAAAATTGGGACTAAACAAATGCGCAATACCACCACGCAGTAATAAATCATTATATCTATCACTATTAATACCTTGATGCTCCACAAAAACACTCCACTTTGGGTTTTTAAAGGCATGCGATAATGAAACGGTATAACTTAATTCATGGAAGTCCGTAGTGATTCTATCATAGGCGATATTAGAAATTAAGACCAACCTTGGCGAAAGTGCACTTTGCATTGCAACCATACCACGATAAGAAATTGTGGCATCTTCTCTATAAAAAGGATTTTCACCCAAATTAAAGGTAGCACCGCCATAAACCGAAACTGCCGGAATCAGGTTTTTCCACTGAAATTTATTATTGGCCCTCCAACTATATAAATTAGGCTTATTGGCTTCGGGGTTTTTAAATGGATCAAAGATTAGATACTTTAAACCTATTCTATTTCGTCTAAAATCTGTTCTGGTCTCCTCTAAATTCAGATTGTTAAAAGTGATATTCTGGCTGACATAAGTACCTTCATAATTTAACTCTAGTTTTTCCAAAAGCAAGCCATATCGAAGAGAAATGTCTCCTCCAAAAATATTGGAATCGTAATTAATATCAGAATGATTCTGTATTTCATAGAGCAACCCAATTTCCGCTTGCACCACATTCTTACCAACTGCATATGCGCTAACAGAGACTCCAGGTCTATTTGAATTTATAACATCCGTGTACTGAGCAGAAACCAAAAATGGTAAAAGGAGTAATAGAAAAACTTTTTTTTGAAAGGCCATAGCACTGATTTTAATACTATTTTATGAAACTTTTTGTGGGTTTGAGATACTTACAATGTAATTTTGAATCAATAGCAACAGTAATATGGTTTTATTACAAACGATTTTAATACTAATCTTAGTATACTACGGGGTTAAATTACTTTTAAAGTGGTTAGCGCCGAAGTTACTTAACTATGCGGTCAAAAAGACGGAAGAACGTTTTGGGCAACAATTCGGTAATTTCGATACCCATACAAAATCGCAACAAAAAGCACAGACCCCAGGCCATAAAAAAAGCAGGCCAAAATCTAATCCGTCAAAAAAAGTTGGAGAATATATAGATTTTGAAGAAATTGAGTGATCTTTGGTTACTCAACAGCATTCTATGAAGCTTTCCGCTAAAGCAATCTTTACCAATTTAATTGTCATTGCACTTTTTATAATTACCGCACTGGCATACTTTAATCCGGTCTTACAGGGCAAGGCTATCTTTCAGTCAGATATTGCCCAGTACAAGGGTATGGCCAAAGAGCGTAATGACTTTAAGGCGAATTCAGGCATTGAGTCGTATTGGACCAATAGCGCATTTGGTGGTATGCCAACCTATCAATTAGGGGCAAACTATCCCCATGACTATGTAAAAAAACTAGATCGTTTAATCAGATTTTTACCACGCCCGGCAGACTATCTGTTTCTTTATTTTATTGGCTTTTATATTCTTATGCTTTGCATGAAAGTGGAATATCGGCTTGCAGTACTCGGCGCGCTGGCTTTTGGTTTCTCTACCTATCTTATTATCATTTTAGGTGTAGGGCATAATGCAAAAGCACATGCTTTGGCTTATTTACCAATGGTTTTAGGGGGAATTACGCTTGTTTTTAGAAAAAAATACCTGCTCGGATTTATTTTAACGGCTATTGCTATGGCCTTGGAAATAAGTGCCAATCATTACCAAATGACCTATTATTTTATGCTGTTGGTGTTAATACTGGGCTTGGTGTATTTGATTTACGCAATTAAGGACAAACAGCTAAAACACTTTTTTACTTCTGTTGGTATTTTAATTTTAGCGGTAATTTTAGGAATAGCTACCAATACAACCTCTTTGATGGCCACGAAAGAATATGCGGATTGGAGTACCCGCGGAAAATCGGAACTTACCATTAATCCTGATGGTTCGGCAAAAGAAATCAAAGATGGCCTGGATAGAGACTATATTACCCATTACAGCTATGGAATAACGGAATCATTGGATTTGTTGGTGCCTCGAATGTTCGGAGGTTCTAATCATGAGGATTTAGGAAAAGATTCTAAAGCTTATGAGTTCTTAATTGGGCAAGGTCTGCCACCAACACGTGCAATAGAGTTTTCAAAAGATTTGCCTTTGTATTGGGGAGACCAACCAGGTACTTCCGCCCCGGCTTATATCGGGGTTGTGCTATTTTTCTTGTTTCTTTTAGGCGTATTCTTGGTAAAGCGAAAGTTTGTTTTGTGGCTTGTTGGAGGCACCATCTTGTCCCTGTTTTTATCTTGGGGTAAAAACTTTCCAACGCTCACCAATTTTATGATAGATTATTTTCCGCTGTATAATAAATTTCGAGCGGTCTCTTCAATTCAGATTGTACTTGAATTGTGCGTTCCTATTTTAGGAATTCTAGGTTTGAGGGAGCTGTTTAAATCTTCGGTAAAAAAGAAGGCAAAAATGAATGCCTTAAAACTTTCGGGCATCGTAACTGGTGGAATACTTGTCTTAATTTTCGTAATGAAAGGGTTCTTTGATTTTGAAAGCTTTAGAGATGCCAGCATGGTACAAAGAGGTTTCCCCGAAGATTTAATGGCCATGATAGAGCGGGATAGAGAAGCTGTTTATGTTAGTGATACGATACGTTCTTTAATCTATGCGTTACTTACTGCTGGTGTCCTCTTTTTATTTTTGAGGGAGAAACTAAAAAAGAACGCAGTAGTTATTGCTTTAGGTGCCCTTATTTTGTTTGATTTGGTCGGGGTAAATCTTCGGTATGTGAATAAAGATGACTTTGTAAGGGCAAGAGTTGTTGAAAGACCTTTTCAGGCTTCTGATCTTGATAATGCCATTCGTCAGGATAAAGAAATATTCCGGGTTTTTGACCCGCAAGAAGGAGTGAACGGAGCCAGAACGTCTTATTTTCATCAGTCTCTTGGCGGTTATCATGCGGCCAAACCGGGTAAACTAGAAGATTTATTCGAGTATCACCTTTATGATAATAATGTAGAGGTACTGAATATGTTGAACGTAAAATATATTATTCAGCAAGACGATGAGGGAAGAAGCTTTCCTGCGGTCAATGATGATAGAAATGGCAATGCTTGGTTTGTCCAAAAAATTGAACCAGTCAACAATGCCGATGAAGAAATTCAAGGTTTAAAAGGACTAAATTCAAAAACGACTGCAATAGTCAACACTAGAAGCCACCCAAGAATTACAAAATTGTCTTATGAGGTGGATTCCCTGGCTACAGCTAAATTGGTGGACTACAGACCAAACTATTTAGAATACAAGACTTCCAATACGAATGAGGGGTTCGTTGTGTTTTCTGAAATGCATTATCCTAAAGGGTGGGCTGCCACAATAGATGGTAGAGAAGCAGAACATATTAAAGTCAATTATGCCCTAAGAGGGATGAAAGTTCCTGCAGGTGAACATACTATTGTTTTTCAATTCAACCCAGAGGTGGTTAAAATAGGAAGTGAAGTGGCACTAGGAAGTAATATTGCACTAGCCCTTGTAATTTTAATTGGATTGGTATTCACCTTTTGGAAACCTAAGCGTAAAGCGAAGGAATAATGCAAAAAATTCTCATCATAGCATATTATTGGCCTCCGGCTGGTGGGCCAGGGGTACAGCGTTGGTTGAAATTTGTAAAATATCTGCGAGACTTTGATATTGAACCTATTGTTTATGTTCCAGAGAACCCGAATTATCCCATAAACGATTCTTCTTTAGAAGCTGAAATTCCCGAAGGAATCAAAATACTGAAACAACCCATTTTTGAGCCTTACAAACTTGCTGCCATATTTTCAAAAAAGAAAACGCAACGCATCAGCTCGGGTATCATTCAAAAACGCAAAAAGCAATCGTTTTTAGAAAAGGTATTGTTATGGATCAGGGGAAATCTCTTTATCCCCGACGCCAGAAAATACTGGGTAAAACCATCTGTAAAGTTTCTGTCCGATTTTATTGAAAAAGAGGACATTAAAACGGTCATTACTACTGGGCCTCCACACAGTATCCATCTTATTGGGTTGGGTTTAAAGCGGCAAAAAAGTATCAGTTGGATTACTGATTTTCGTGATCCTTGGACCACTATTGGCTATCATAAGAAGCTAAAATTGACAAAATCTTCACGTCAGAAACACAAAGAATTGGAAAAGCTTGTTTTGAGTACGGCAGATAAAATTGTGGTTACAAGCAATAACACTAAAAAAGAATTTGAAAAACTTACCAATAAACCTATTCAAGTTATCACCAATGGCTACGATGGTGCCGTTGTCAAAACTGAATTGGATAAAAAGTTCAGTATTGCACACATCGGCTCGTTGCTAACGGATAGAAATCCTGAGGTACTTTGGAAGGTTTTAGGTGAATTGACCAAAGAGAATGAGGCTTTTAAGGAAGCACTTGAAGTTCGATTGGTTGGGGTAGTGGGCAAAGAAGTCTTTGCTTCGTTAAAACAACATGGCTTAGCGTCTTTTGTGGACGAATTGGGTTACTTGGCCCATACTGAGGTTTTAGAACTTCAGCCCAAATCACAAATATTGTTGTTACTGGAAATCAATTCAGCTGAAACACGTGGAATTCTACCGGGTAAACTCTTTGAATATTTAAATGCTAAAAGGCCAATACTCGCTATTGGTCCGGAAGGATGGGAAGCTGCTGAAATTATAAAAGAAACAGATTCTGGGTTAGGTTTGGTTTCTAATGATGAGTCCGCCTTAAAAAATGTACTTTTAGAATGGTTTGAGCTGTATCAAAAAGGGGAACTACGGCTTAATCCAAAAGGAATTGAAAAGTATAGTAGAAAACAATTAACCCAACAACTCGCCAATTTTATTAGATGGGAATCGTCTTAAAACAGTCGCTTAAGAATACCACCATAACCTATATCGGCTTTGCTATTGGTGCAATCAACATCCTCTTTTTATATACCAAAATACTCCCGGATGAATACTATGGTTTAGTAGGTGTTATTCTCGCCACAGGTGCTATTCTGATGCCTTTACTAGCATTTGGGGTTCACAATACTATGGTTAAGTACTACAGCAATCAGAAAGAAGAGGAGAAAGACGCTTTTCTGACCTTGATGCTGCTGAGTCCTTTGATTACCCTAATTCCGATAGCATTTACTACTTGGTTTTTTTATAATGAGATCGGTGAATTTTTAGCACAAAAAAACTCAATCGTAAAGAACTATGTTTGGCATATTTTTTTGGTAGGTTTCGCACTAGCTTATTTTGAAGTGTTCTATGCTTGGTGTAAAGTACATCTGAAATCGGTATTCGGTAATTTTCTAAAAGAAGTATTCGCACGACTCTGTATCATGATTTTGTTAGGGCTTTACTATTTCGAAATTATTTCACTTGACTTCTTTTTAATGGCCCTAGTCGGGGTTTACCTTATAAGAACTTTGATCATTAAATTTTATGCCTATAGTTTAAGAACTTTAAAACTGGATTTTAATTTCCCAAAAGAAACTAGACAAATACTGGGTTATAGCGTATTAATAATTCTTGGTGGTTCTGCGGCGCTAATCCTATTGGAAATAGACAAAGTAATGATCAATCAATTTATTGAGATTGAAAACGTTGCCTATTACAGCGTAGCGGTTTTTATTGCAACCGTTATTATTGTTCCTTCCCGGGCGATGCACAATATTACGTATCCGCTTACCGCTGAACTGTTGAATACGGCTAATTTTTCAGAATTAAAGAAGTTATATCAAAAAACGTCTTTAACGCTTTTCATCGCTTCAGGGATACTCTTTCTTTTGATTATTTTGAATTTGGAGGAACTGAATAAATTATTGCCAGAAGCATACCGAGGTGGTTTCTATATTGTTTTGCTTATAGGCCTAGCCAAGGTTTTTGATTCGTTATTGGGCAATAACAACGCCATTTTATACAATTCAAAATATTATAAAACCGTGTTGTTGTTTGGGGTATGTCTTGCTGTTTTGACCATTCTTTTAAACTTATGGCTGATTCCCAACTTAGGTCTAGAAGGTGCTGCTCTGGCAAGCTTTATCGCTATTTGTCTTTTTAACCTTTTAAAGCTTTGGTACGTGTACGAAAAATTTAAAATTCAACCGTTTACAATTGCTACAGGTAAAGTTTTCGCCACCTTAGCCGTATTGGGCACCTTGTTCAGTTATTTGTATTTTTCGTTTCATCCAATCTTAAATATCATCCTTAAATCTATGCTCCTAGTGGTGATGTACGTAGGCATTGTATATCGGCTTAGAATTTCTGAAGATGTGAATGGGGTTATTTCTAGGCTTTTTAGAAAGCGTACATAGTTATATGTTCTCAACACCAAACGGTGTCATTTCGAGCGGATTTTACGCTTTAGCGTAAAATATGTATCGAGAAATGGTTAAGCTCTTTTGTCGGGTTCTCGATATTATTTTTCGTTCCTCAAAATCACTCGAACTGGCAAAAGACCTGTAATCGTTTTCAAGATTTAATTCGATTACGCAAATCTTTTATTTGCTACCTCATAAAAAACCCCGTAGCGGATAAATCCAACTACGGGGTAACAACTAACCAACCTAAAAACTTCGATTAACCCTGTTTTGTAATTGCTTTGGCAAGAAACAAAACAGTTGGTGTTTCGAATGCTGAGCGGAGTCGAAGCATCTTTAACTCCGCTGAGCAAATTCTGTTATTGTACTCTAGAACTTCTGCTTCTAGAACTTGTAGCTGAACTTCTTTTTGAAGAAGAACTTCTACTTACTGTTTTTCTTTGAGGAGAACTACTACGTTTAACCGTCGATGTTCTTCTCTGAGGCGTACTTCTTTGAACACTTTGCGTTCTTTTCTGAGTACTTCTGTTGCTTACAACACTTCTCTTCTGCGTAGCCTGTGGCTTTCTGTACGTTGTTGTACTTCTGCTTACAGTTCTCTTTTGAGGTGTTCTAGTAACTTCCCTTTTTGTTATGGACGTACTACGTGGCGTTCTTGTTACCGATCTTTGGGTAACACTATTACCTCTATTTGATCGCTCCGTTACGCTTGTACCTCTATTTGAACGTTGTACTACATCATTTCCTCTTCGTACATCTCCTTGTCTTGTAGACTTACCTCTAGATATCGCAGATCTGTTGCTAGAGCTACGTCCGTTATCGGCAAACCTTCTATCAGATTTCGAGATTCTATTGTCATTTCTGCCATAATCACCTCTACGCCCCCTGTTTTCTCTAACCGTTACGCGATTATCATTACGGTAAATATTAGCTCTTCTAGACCTGTCGTATCGGTATTCTCTACCTCTGTTTACATAAGCCCTTCTAAAATTATCTCTATAAGGTCTGTACCATGTATAACGAACTGGGTTGTACCATCTTCTATAAGGTGTTGTCCATACATTACAGAACCCAACGGCCGGTCTGGCAAAATACCTGTGAAACGGACGGTATACATAGTTTCTGTTATAAATGTTTATGAATCCTGTATAGTGGCTAAATACACCTCCATTGTAAAAGACATTAAGACCACCGATTCTACGAACCCTATTATTTCTGTACCATACATCTACACCACCTATTTGTGATACACGACCGTAGTAGTCATAAAATACAGGTACATTTTCTACTTGAATTATGGCTCCGTAGTCATCATACTGTACAAAGGGATTGTAATTAAAGCCAGAATTGAATGTGATGCCAACATTACCAACTCTTCCTCGTACACCAACATTTACTTGATTGTCGATGTAGAAATCAAACTCTCCGTCTGGATAAACAGAGAAGGTTACTCCATTTTCTACGAAGATGAAGGAGTTATTATAACGATAAGCATTAACAACAACCTTATCTTCTAGTGTTTCAGCTTTGGTCATGGTTGTACCAAAAAAGACCGCTGCAATAATAAGTACTAACTTTTTCATACTATAAGGTTTAAATTCTGGAAGCAACTATTTACTTTCCGATTTGGTAATACCAAACAGCGTGCCAAAAAAATTAACTACTTTAAAATCAGATATTTAAGTTGTAAATAAAAAGCAAAGTATAGACTACTGCGAAGAAAACGAACAGTAGATTCATACCATAACCTCCATATTTAAAGAGTGGTTTTTGCGGAATTTGATACATGGGATAATAGGCAATTTGTGTAGCCACTTTGCCTACCCAATAAGCACCGATAAGACCTGTTAGCGCCAAAGCAAGATTGGTCTGGTTCTTTAGGTCTGAAGGGATTAAGATGGCAATAAGTCCAAAAGAGAAGTTTAATCCCTGAATATACCTACCATAAGTCTTAGCAATTTCTTGGTTTAAGGGCTTTAGCTGCTTTACATCAGTATACCAATCAAATACTTTATGTCTTATATACGGATAAACCAAGGCGGTGAAAATTTGCCCTATTCCGCCTGCAATAATAATCCAATTAGGAATTTGTATACTCATGTTTAATTTTTTAGAATACTATATTTTATGGAAGACTTAAATTTAGTGAAATGTCTATATCTCTTATTTTGCATCCAAAGGACGATTTCTTCTTTACTTTTTTTTAATCCTCTGGGAATATAGGGTCTTACGTTATCATACTTAGAATTTTTTGTAATAGCACTACTAGTCCATGATAAACCAAAGTCTTTTGTCTCCCAACGTTCTATTTCAAATACTCCATTCACTTGTTTAGAAATATAAATAATGTTTGGATTAGATGGATGTATTGTCATTCCACCAAAATAATAGGGTTCTTTTTCTTTTTTCCCCTTTTTAGTTTTAGGAAACCACTTGCCAGATTTACAAATCTCCTTATTTATCCATTTTCCATTTACTATTCTAGAATACCAATAGCGATGATTATTCTTTGCAGGACTTTTTGTATATAGTATTACTGGATTAGACAAGGAATCTTGACTAATATCTGCAATCCAAGCGCGACCTTCTTCTTTATTAAATTTATAAATAGAAGTTGTTTTAAACGGTTCAAATGGGATATTACTTAAATCTGCAATTTGTTGATCTTTGGCATTAAAAAACGCACCTCCTTTGAAATAGGTATAATAAACAGAGTTTTCTTTCTCTTCAAGTGGGTGACCATCGGTAAATACCATGTGTATTTTAGAATTCCCATCCGAAGAGTATTTTATATAAGGTCGATTACTTTTATTGTATGGTGTACGAGTTAAAAAAATACTACTTTTTGTCCAGGTAGTTCCAAAATCATCTGACCACATTAAATTTGGTTTAAAGCCAGTATACCTGCCAAAATTGAACAGTATATTATTTAATAAAATTGGATTAGCATATGTTATTGTTGGTTTACGGTATTTATATAAATCTTTTTTACTGAAAGGATATAATCTTCGTGTTTTTCCAAATTGAAAAGGACCGTTTATACTATTCAATAAATTTTGATAAAGATGTTTTTTACTGTGTTTTGTGTAGAGTGCAATTACCTCCCCATCTTTGTTAACTGCAAAGACAGGATTATTATGATCATCTTTTTCAAGTTTATGATATAACTCATATTTACTAATCTTTTTGGTATCTGTGTTAAGTTTTGCTGCTATAATTGAGCCCTTAGAATTAACCCATCCAGTAATAAGAATACTATCCACTAGTATTGCTCTTGGGTCTGAGAACCAACACCAAGCACCGTCTTTATCAAGAGTATTTACTATTTGTTGTGAAAAACCTGAACTAGAGTAAAGAAAGCATAAGAATAGTAATAAATGTATTATAGAACTATCCCTTTTGAGAATAGTTTTTTTCAGGATTTGCCTCATAGATTATTATGCAAGTTAAGACATTGTTTTAGGGACTAAAACTGTGTATCATGTTTCATTGGAAATTGCTTTGGAATGGAATCTTTGTCTTCACCTAGGTTTTGGCGTAAATCAATCTCAATTCCTCTAGCGATTGTAGAAATAGGTACATCATTGGCAGTACCCTCAAATGGATTTTCGCCTGTGCGTCCAATACGCTCCATAGTATGAAAAATCCATGCCACTATAATGTAAAAAGGAACGCATACCCAAACGAAAAGGTTACCAATAAGCGGGTACTTTTCTGCTATTTCACTACCAATCTCTCCAAATTGGGGTACTAGTGCTAGGGGTAACAATAACACAAAAATCCACATAAAAAAGTGATTTAAGGTCGCAAAATGACGAGGGTATGGGAAGTTTTTGATACGTTCACTCTTACCTTGTAGGGTAAATAATTCTTGTAAAACACCTTCGAGTTCTAAAAACGAAAACTCCCAAATTACACCTTGTTCCTTTAATTTTCTAAGATGATGCGATTGCTGGTAAAGTAATGCCGTTTGTTTGTTGTCTTTTTTTAGGATATCTGCCAAATCTTCTGAAGTCAAATAAGGAGCTAAGTCATCTTTTAAATCTACACCAAGCTCTGGTGGTTTGGTGTCCCATTCTCGGTTGGTTCTATGATTTGTAGTGGTTTCCCAGGGCTTAAGAGCCCGCATGGCGTGGCGTAATGCCGTCATCCAAGCTATATGGCGATAGGTTAGGGTCTTAATTTCAGATTGTAACACTTTATCAGCCACAGGTTTTTGGGTATGCTCATTGGTAAGCATGTCTTGAACAAACATGCCAAATGTGCGAGATGTATTTACAATACCACCCCATATTTTACGGGCCTCCCAAATTCTACCGTAGGCTGAGTTATTCTGAAAACCAATAACAAAAGCAACTGCAGTGCCAATTAGGGCTAGGGGAGTCCACGGAATTTTTAACCAGGCTAAATCTAAAAAGTAGTAAGCTGCCACCACTGCTAAAATAATAATGGTAAAAAGGAGTGTCTCATAACGAGTCCAAATTGCCATTTGAAGGGTAGAATAGGTTTTTTTAGTGTACATGTTGGTTCTTGTTTTAAAGTAAACAAGCTACGAAATTATGGGCATAAAATGGTTACTGAGATTCCTCGTCGTTTCACTTGCTCGGAATGACTATGATTAACTCGTTGTCATCTCGAAACGAATAATAAGGAGTGTAAGAAATCTAACTGTTATAAATTAATTTAGAATTAGCGACCTGTAGGTACAGATTTACTAAAATTTTTCTTCGAACTTCGTAACTAAGAGTTGTATTTGATTAGTAAAAACATTCTTGGATGCTAAAGAAAATTTCAAAAAAGATTTTTAAATATATTGGAATACTAATAGGTTTAGTTGTCTTAGCCGGCTTAGCTTTTAGAGCATTTGGTCCTGAGCTACATAAGCCTATGGGAAAGCTCGTTAATGTGAACGGGATTGATTTGCATATTCACCCAACCGGAATAGAAAATGATAAACCAACTGTTATAATAGAAGGTGGAGCGAGTTCTTCAACAGAATACTATCATTGGTTAAGTGAAGGACTAAAAGATAGTTTGCGAGTTGTGCGTTACGACCGAGCCGGAAATGGATATAGTGAACAAAGTGATGTAACACGCAGTGCAGAAACAATTGCAAGAGAATTGCACCAACTACTGGAAAAGGCGGGAGAATCACCACCTTACATTTTAGCAGGACATTCTATGGGAGGGCCATATATACGCGTTTTTGCAGAATTATATCCAGATGAAGTTGAAGCGCTAGTTTTTATAGATGCCACACATCCAGAACAGGTAGAAAGGTTAAATGCTGCGAAAAAATCATCATTCTGGTTTAAGACTACACTTTTTTTACTGGGTACGGCTTCGTTTTTGGCAGATTTAGGTATTGTAGGACTTTTTGAAAGTTTTTCAGGGTCATTATTGGCTGGAGACGGATTACCAGATGAAATTAATGCGAGAACAAGAGATTTTTTGCTTAACGGAAAGCGAACAAGAGCATATAAGAATGAAATTGAAAGCTACCATTCTGCACTAGAGCGGGCGGGCAAGACAGATGATTTTGGTACATTGCCTATTCGAGTTTTCACCGCGATAGCAATTGATAAAGAGGCTTACCGTAAAAATGGTATTGACCCCTATAAGTTCTTAAACGAGACCATAGCAGCGCAAAAAGAGTTTGCCCAGCTTTCAACGAATGGAAAACAATTTTTAGTTGATGGAAATCATCAAACTATTTTTACAAAAAAAGAGAATGCAGATATTATTACTAAAGAAATAATTAGGTTGATAGCAGAAATGCAAAGTGATAATTAGAAATTTATAGGTACACATTATAGATTTTTCAATCAAAGCTTTGCTTCTCATTTCGAAATGACTTAGGGCAGTGTTTTGGTCATTTCGAGCTGTCATACTGAGCATGGTAAAAGAATCTCAATGATTTAATTTAAACCAACTTAGCTCTCCCTCATCAGGTGAGGAGGGTTATGAATCTTGACTCGGCAGGAGAAAGGGGGAGCTTGCTTTTTGAAAAATGGCCTAATACAATCCCTTCCGTCTTGTTCGCTTTGCTACCAAGCCACCTTCCCTTGACGAAGGGAAGGAGCTTTTATCCTAGTCATTTCGAACCGACTGAAAGGAGTGTGAGAAATCTTAATAACCAAGAGGTTAGTTATTCTCTTGACTTTGAATGTTCTATTAGGTTTTTGAGATTTCTCAATCAAAGCTTTGCTTTTCATTTCGAAATGACTTAGGCGGTTTTTTGGTCATTTTGAGCTGTCATATTGAGCATGGTAAAAGAATCTCAATGATTTAATTTAAACCAACTTAGCTCTCCCTCATCAGGTGAGGAGGGGGATGAATCTTGACTCGACATGAGAAAGGGGGGGCTTGCTTTTTGAAGTATGGCCTAATACAATCCCTTCCGTCTTGTTCGCTTTGCTACCAAGCCACCTTCCCTTGACGAAGGGAAGGAGCTTTTATCCTAGTCATTTCGAACCGACTGAAAGGAGTATGAGAAATCTTAATAACCAAGGGGTTAGCTATTCTCTTGAATTTGTATGTTTTATCAGGTTTTTGAGATTTCTCAATCAAAGCTTTGCTTTTGATATCGAAATGACTTAGTGCGGTGTTTTGGTCATTTTGAGCTGTCATATTGAGCATGGTAAAAGAATTTCAATGACTTAATTTAATTCAACTTAGCTCTCCCTCATCAGGTGAGGAGGGGGATGAATCTTGACTCGACATGAGAAAGGGGGGGCTTGCTTTTTGAAATATGGCCTAATACAATCCCTTCCGTCTTGTTCGCTTTGCAATCAAGCCACCTTCCCTTGACGAAGGGAAGGAGCTTTTATCCTAGTCATTTCGAATCGACTGAAAGGAGTGTGAGAAATCTTAATAACCAAGGGGTTAGCCATTCTCTTGAATTTGTATGTTTTATTAGGTTTTTGAGATTTCTCAATCAAAGCTTTGCTTTTGATTTCGAAATGACTTAGGCGGTGTTTTGGTCATTTCGAGCTGTCACGCTGAGTACTTCGACTAGGCTCAGCACAGGCAAGTCAATGTCTAAGTCAAAACTAGTTTCAATGTCACACTGAGCCCGTCGAAGTGGACTCGAAGGAGGAAGTGAGTAATCTACCTGTTAAAAACTACTATAGAATTAGCGGCCTGTAGGTATAGATTTTCTAAAATATTTCTACGAACTTCGTTATAAGTTGCTAAAATGGAATTAAAACTCCACTTAGATTATTTATGTATCCAATTAAAAACCAAAATGACAAGAAAAAAGTTAAAGTTAAAATTCGAGCCAAATTTAGTAATTGCGATTGGTGTTCTGATTGCAAGTTTTGGTGCTTTGATTGTTTCGATGAGGCAAGCATCCATAATGAATGAACAAACTAAAATATTAATCGAGCAATCTAAATCAAATGCTTGGCCAAGCTTAAGTATAGAAATGTCCAGAGGAGTAAGGTCTGATGGTTTAACTAAATTTAATTTCCAAATATCAAACAGAGGAACTGGTCCGGCTATAATTGATAAAACCGTTATATCCTATGATGGAAAGTCATTTGAAAATTGGAATGAATTTTATAAACTGCTAAATGTTCCTGACTCAATCCCCTTAGGTCACGGTAACGATATTTTATTTAATAGAATTATATCACCTAATGAGAATTTCAACTTAATTGATTGGTCAGTAAATAAAAAACTGATGCAATTCATTTACGATAGAGCTGATAAGATAAGTGTCAAAATATGTTATAAATCAGTTTATGGCGACTTTTGGATAGTTAAAAGAAATGGTCTTCAAAACAATTTAGAGAAAAATGTTAACGAAAAAACTGATAGTTGTTCTCTAAGTGATGAAGTTGCATTTGAAGAGTAGATTATTGCAGAATATGGTATTGCTAACGGTTAGTACTAAACTGAAAATTAAGGCATATTAACCCGTAACTAACGGTTACAAGAGACAGATAACGAAACCTTAATTTTCTATTACTATAATTTCTCCGCTAAATACTTAGCTGTAAACGAAGCCTTGTTTTGTATCAATTCTTCAGGAGTACCTTCTGCCAATAAATTACCACCGTTAGCACCACCCTCTGGGCCAAGGTCAATAATATAGTCCGCACATTTAATGAGTTCTATATTATGTTCTATTACAATTACGGAATGGCCTTTGTCTATTAAAGCATCAAAAGATTTTAGCAGCTTTTTTATATCATGAAAATGCAGCCCCGTAGTAGGCTCATCAAAAATAAAGAGGGCTTTTTCTTTGGTGTTACCCTTTACCAAAAACGAAGCCAGTTTTATCCGCTGCGCCTCGCCACCAGATAGGGTAGAGGAGCTCTGCCCCAAAGTCACATAACCTAGACCTACATCTTGCAGCGGTTGTAACTTCTTTATTATTTTATCTTGTTTAAAAGTTTTAAAATGTTCAATAGCATCATCAATGGTGAGCATTAAAATGTCATTGATGCTTTTACCTTCAAACTTAACTTCTAACACTTCTTTTTTAAAGCGTTTTCCCTCGCACACATCACATTCTAAATGCACATCTGCCATAAACTGCATTTCTACCGTAATTTCACCCTCACCTTTACATTTTTCGCATCGGCCGCCATCTACATTAAATGAAAAGTGTTTTGCTTGGTAACCACGTAGCTTGCTTAATTTTTGAGAGGCAAAAAGTGCTCTTATATCATCATAGGCCTTTATATAGGTTACCGGGTTAGAACGCGAAGAACGCCCAATCGGGTTTTGGTCTACAAATTCTACATGCTTTAATTGGGTATACTTGCCTTCAATTTTGGTAAACTGCCCTGCTTTTTCTCCATAACCACCGGTCTCTTTTAAGATAGAGGGGTATAGAATCTTTTTGACCAAAGTACTTTTACCACTACCAGAAACCCCAGTAACCACGGTTAACATATTTAGTGGAAAAGTGACATTGATGTTTTTAAGATTGTTCTCACGCGCACCTTTAATTTGTATGTAATTTGGAGAATTTCGACGCGCTGCCGGCACCTCTATTTCTTTGGTGCCATTTAAATACTGCGCAGTTAGGGAATCCGATTTTAAAATGGCAGCCATAGCACCAGTTGCAACTACCTCGCCACCTAAAGTTCCTGCTTCTGGGCCAATATCGATAACTTCATCGGCAGCTTTCATGATATCTTCATCATGTTCTACCACAATTACGGTATTGCCTAAATCACGAAGTGATTTTAAAACTTCAATGAGATTCTCAGTGTCTTTTGGGTGTAGTCCAATACTAGGCTCGTCTAAAATATACATAGAGCCTACCAAACTACTCCCCAAAGAAGTTGCCAGGTTGATACGTTGGCTTTCGCCACCCGAGAGGGAATTTGACTTTCGGTTCAGGGTCAAATAACTCAACCCTACTTTAGAAAGAAAATCGAGTCTGGTATTGATTTCCTTTAAAAGTCGCTTTGCAATGGTCTGATCGTGTTCCGATAATTGCAGCTCTTCAAAGAAAACGACCAAATCTTTTATGGGCAATTCAATAATGTCGGAGATAGACTTTCCGTTGATTTTTACATAGTCGGCCTCTTTTCGAAGTCTTTTCCCTTTACAAACGGAGCATTTGGTTTTTCCGCGGTAGCGAGAAAGCATTACGCGGTTCTGTATTTTATAGCTTTTTTCCTCTAACTGCTCAAAGAACTTATGTAGTCCAATAAAATGGTCATTACCATCCCAAACCAATTGTTTTTGTTCTTCAGAAAGTTCAAACCAAGGTTTGTGTATAGGAAAGTCAAACTTATAGGCCGCATTTACCAATTGTTCTCGGTACCAACTCATACTCTCACCACGCCAAGGAAAAACTGCTTCTTCATAAACCGATAAGGCGGTGTTGGGTATAACCAAATCGGCATCGATACCGATAACATCTCCGTAGCCTTCACATTTTGGGCAAGCTCCGTAGGGGTTATTAAAACTGAACAGATGTACATTGGGTTCCAAGAACTTCATATCATCGAGCTCAAACTGATTACTAAAAACCATTTGTTTTCCAGTTTCTAGAACTTCAATTGCACATCTTCCTTTTCCTTCAAAAAACGCATTGTCCACGGCATTGCCCAATCTATTTAAAAAATCTTCATCGTCTTTGACTACAATTCGATCTACGACCAGGTCAAAGTCTTTACCTATATCTTTGGGCACTTGGTCTATGCGCAGTACCTCTCCCTTATATTTTATACGGGCATAGCCCTGTTTAGAAAATAATGCTAAGGACTTTAAACTATCCCTATCTTCCTTTATATGTATAGGTGCAAGTAGTAAAAGCTTTGTTCCTTCCTCAAACGTTTTCACATAGTTCACCACATCGGTCACCACATCTTTTTTGACTTCCTTACCTGAGATAGGCGAAATGGTCTTGCCGATTCTGGCAAAGAGCAGTTTTAAATAGTCGTATACCTCGGTAGTCGTGCCTACCGTAGAACGCGGATTGGTAGAGTTCACCTTTTGCTCAATGGCAATTGCGGGTGCTATACCTTTTATATAGTCTACTTTAGGTTTATCCAGTTTGCCCAAAAACTGGCGTGCGTATGACGAAAGACTCTCTACATAACGCCTTTGACCTTCTGCATATAAGGTGTCAAAAGCAAGGCTTGACTTGCCCGAACCTGATAATCCGGTAATGACCACAAGTTTATTTCGAGGGATAACAACATCTATATTCTTGAGGTTATGGAGTTTGGCACCCTTTATGATAATATTTTGCTTTGAGTCGACGTCTTTAAGGGAAAGCATTTACGTATATTTAATATTCAAAGATACGATTGAATGTAGTTAATGACTATATTATTAACTTTGACATCTAAAATAGCGCATATCACAACATAGTTTTTTTGAAGGACCCCCTTCTATCTATATTTGGTGTGTAATTAAAATCTGATAGGCCTATACAGCAATAATTACTTTTTTATTTAATAACTAATAACTCAGAAGCCTTTTAGCTTAAAAAGGAGGCTTTACATGTTAACCAAAAAGTAATTTGTATGGAACTGCAAATCGAAGACTCGATATTAGTAAAAGATTATATTGCTGGAGATGAAAAGGCTCTAGAAGTTTTAATCAACCGACACAACCAAAGAATTTCAAGTTTTATTTACTCTAAAGTATTGGATAGGGATGTTACTGAAGACATCTTTCAAGATACCTTCATCAAAGTGATCAAAACTTTAAAAAGAGGTTCATATAGTGAAGAAGGTAAATTTTTACCTTGGGTAATGCGTATCGCGCACAACCTTATTATTGACCACTTTCGTAAAAACAAAAGAATGCCAAAGTTTGAAGGCAGCGATGACTTCAACATCTTCTCGGTTATTCATGATGATAAACTTAACGCTGAAAAGCAATTGATAAAAGACCAAATTGATTCTGATTTGACTTTATTGATCAAAGAATTGCCAGACGATCAAAAAGAAGTTTTAGTAATGCGTATCTATAAGGATATGAGTTTTAAAGAGATTTCTGAGAATACTGGGGTAAGCATAAATACGGCTTTAGGGCGTATGCGTTATGCTTTAATTAACCTAAGAAAGATAGTAGAGCGAAATAATATCGTTTTAACGAATTAATTTGCATTAGAACGAATCCAACAATATTTCCATTTTAGCGCCGTTATCTAATTGTAACAAAACGCTAGAATATGGAAGAAATTTACTCTGAAGAACAACAAATTTGTAAAATCACAAAGGCTAGACCGGCAACGGTACAGTTTTTACTAGGATTTTCGAAATCAATGCACGTCGTTGATTACAAAAACACGCAGTTCGAAACTATTTTGAACTAAAAAGAACATTACATTTTGGAAAAAAAACCGCTATTTGGCGGTTTTTTTGTTTTTATAATAGTCGTTAAGCACCGTTTTTCTGCCTATTGCAGAAGTAATAATGTCTTTTTCCAGATTCCAACCTCGTGCTGGTGAGTATTCCCGACCGTACCAAATAATTTGTAAATGAAGACGGTTCCATATTTCTTTCGGGAACAGTCTTTTTGCATCTCTTTCTGTCTGTACTACATTTTTACCATTTGTAAATCCCCAACGGTACATTAATCGATGAATATGTGTGTCTACCGGAAATGCAGGAATACCAAAGGCTTGGGACACTACTACACTGGCCGTTTTGTGACCCACGGCAGGCAATTCTTCTAAAAGTGCTATTTCTTTGGGTACCTCACCGTCGTATTTTTCGATTAAAATTTCCGAAAGCCCATGAATACCTTTAGACTTCATAGGTGAAAGCCCCACTGGTTTGATAATTTCCCGTATTTCTTCTACAGACATTTTGACCATATCAAACGGATTGTCAGCTCGTTCAAAGAGTAGGGGAGTGATTTTGTTGACACGAACATCGGTACTTTGGGCCGATAATAGCACTGCGATAAGTAAAGTATAGGGGTCTTTGTGGTCTAACGGTATAGGTATAGTAGGATAAAGTTCGTCTAAAGTCTTAATTGTGAAGTTTACTTTTTCCTGTTTGGTCATTTTTGTTTAATTTTATCAAAAATAATTTAAACAAAATTAGATTCGATATGAACACTTTAAAAGTTGGCGATAAAGTACCTGAATTTTCAGCAAAAGACCAAGACGGAAACACGATTAGTTTATCTGATTACGCTGGTAAAAAACTTATTGTGTTTTTCTATCCAAGGGCAAATACACCTACATGTACCAATGAAGCTTGTAATTTGAACGAAAATATAAAGTATCTAAAAAAAGCTGGGTATGAAATTTTGGGAGTCAGTGAAGATTCGCAACGTAAACAAGCCAATTTTAGAGAAAAATTTGGGTTTGAGTATCCTCTTTTGGCCGATGAAGATCATACGGTGATTGATGCTTTTGGAGTTTGGGGACCTAAAAAATTTATGGGACGTGAGTTCGATGGTATTCATAGAACCACTTTTATTATCGATGAAAATGGAGTGGTTTCTAGAGTAATAAGCAAGGTAAAAGCAAAGCAACATGCCGAGCAAATACTTGAAGAAGAAAATAACTAAAGAAAAAAGCCTGACCAATCGGTCAGGCTTTTTTTATTCTTCTTCTACTTCTTCCGTTTCTGGGGCATCTTTCCGTACAAAAAGGTTCTTTTTTTGAATCATTTCGGCAATTCCTTCCGGTAGCATTTCTTCCCAACCTTCTTCATTATTGGTGATTCTTTTTAGAACATCCCTTGAGAAAATATGCATGATATCCGGATCATAATCAATAATATCCATCACCTTACCATTGTATTTAAAGAACTTGTACAGCTCTTTCATTCTAGGATGTACTTTCACATTATTACTGGTCATAATTTGCCCGGTCTGTGCGTTCTTCATGGGGTAGAGGTAAACCTTTAAATCTTTAAAGAACAGCTTCCCAAATGCTTCCAAGATACCACCACTTAAATGACGGTAATATTTTTCATCAAAAACATCCACCAAATTGTTGACACCCATGGTCAAGCCGATACGCGCTTTGGTATAGTTGTTAAAGTACTCTACCAGTTTATAATATTCTTGAAATTTTGAAATCATTACCGTATGGCCCAAGGAAGAGAGTAATTCTGCCCGATCCATAAAATCTTGTTCATCTATTTCACCCGATGCTTTTAGATTTGACAAGGTGATTTCAAAAATTACGATAGACTTTTCAATATCAACAGTTTGCTCTCGCACGAATATGTCATAGGATTTTTGAAACATGTCCATATTTACCTTGGTAACGGGTCTAAAACTACCGCGTAAGGCCAAAATGTTTTTCTTGTATAAAACAGCTGCCGGCAATAGGTTGTTTCCATCAGGCCCGAACATAACCGCATCGGTCATATCGTTTCTGATCAATTGCAGACTCATCAATCGGTTATCAACATCCCTAAAGTTAGGTCCCGTAAAGTTTACCATATCGATTTCTATGGTATCCTTATCAATATGATCGTAAAGGTACTTAAGTAGTTTCTTGGGTCTATTGTATTTAAAGAAAGCCCCATAGATAAGGTTAACCCCTAAAATACCAAGAGTTTCTTGCTGTAAGCGCGCCTCATTTTGCTTGAAACGAATATGCAAGATAATTTCGTCGTGCTCTTTTTGGTTAGGGTCTAACTGAAAGCGTAACCCGATCCAACCATGCCCTTTGTACCGTTTCGAAAAATCAATGGTAGCAACGGTATTCGCATATGAAAAGAACAGGTAATCAGGATTACTTTTTCTATCAATTCGTTCCTCGACCAATTGCATCTCATGCTTAAGCATTGTTTTCAAGCGGGCTTGAGTTACATAGCGACCATCTTCTTCAACACCGTAAATAGCATCACTAAAAGATTTGTCATAGGCGCTCATGGCCTTGGCAATGGTACCTGAAGCACCCCCTGCTCTAAAAAAATGTCTAGCAGTTTCCTGTCCCGCACCTATCTCGGCAAAAGTGCCATAAATGTCCCGATTTAAATTTATTCGAAGGGTCTTTGCCTTGATGGAAGGAATATTCTCAAACTCATTTACCTTATTAGGAACCGTAGCCATGTTTCGTTTTTTGTTGTTAACAAAGTTAAGAAGTTAGTAAATTCTTTTAGCCAAATAAGTTATAATTTTGATTTAAATGAGTGAGGCATTAAAAGTCACATTTTTAGGTACAGGTACTTCTCAGGGAATCCCGATAATTGGGAGTAAACACCCCGTTTGCTTAAGTGATAACCCAAAAGATAAAAGGCTGCGTGTCTCTGTGTTGGTGCAATGGAAAAATTATAATTACGTCATCGATTGTGGCCCAGATTTTAGGCAGCAATTATTGGCAAACCCCATTGATCAATTAGATGCCGTTTTATTTACCCATGAACATGCTGACCATACTGCTGGTATTGATGATATTCGCCCCTTTTTTTTTCGACAGGGTGACATTCCTATTTATGCGCATTCAAGGGTGGTTGATTCGTTAAAAAGGCGCTTTGATTACATTTTTGCAAAAGAAAACAGATATCCTGGAGCCCCTGCTGTGGCTATAAGCCTTGTAAGCAAAGAAGATACTATTGATTTGAACGGACTCAAAGTGACCCCAATAGAAGTACTTCACAACAAATTGCCCATTTTGGGGTATCGTTTAGGTGATTTCGTATACTTAACGGATGTGAAGACCGTTTCAAAAACCGAACTTGAAAAATTAAAAGGATGCAAGGTTCTGGTGGTAAATGCATTACGTTTAGAACCCCATATTTCACACTTAAATTTAGAAGAAGCTCTGGCGTTTGCAAAAGAAGTGGGCGCAGTTGAAACCTATTTTACGCATATCAGCCATTTGTTGGGTTTTCATGATGAAGTTGAAAAGAACCTACCAGATAATGTACATTTGGCCTATGATAATTTAAAAATTACGATTTAATGAAAAAGAATATTTTTTTATATCTATTTGTCTTTGCCGCATTAATTGCACTATATATGATTGTCAATAGTGGAAAAATGGAGCGGATAAATTTGAACGAGATAAGTAAGCTGAGAACAGAAGTGGAACAGTTAAAAGATTCTGTAAAAAATTCACAATTAAAGCTTCTGGACATGCAGTATTTTTCTTTGGAAAATAATGATGATGCACTGGCTTATCTCGATCATTTAGAACTTGAGAACCCTACACGTTACATAGAAGATAAATTACTCGAAACCAATGAGAAAAAGGGGGATAATCCTTTAATTCCGTATGAAGGAATGAACAGTGATTTTAAAATCAACAAAATAAAGGTATTGAATCATAGGTGGATAGTAGCCGATTTTTCGGACGGTCAATATTGGGGCGACCTTATTATAAAATACGAACTTAAAGATGATTTAGGTATCGATTTTACTTTGGTAGACCACTTGCTTTATTCGCGAAGCAATTAAATTTTATTTTTTAACCAGTCTTTGAAGGCGTAGAAATTTTGAGGGGCTACGCCATGCCCTACTGGAAATTCTTCATACGTATTTTCGATACCAAGATTTGATAGAAACTCTGGCGCAAGCTGAGCCCATTCAACCGGAATGACGGCATCTACTTGACCATGAGAGCAATAGAAGTTAAGTTTTGAGTGGTCTTTGGCTTGAAACCCTTCCAATAGAATCTTTTCATTGATATAACCACTAAGCGCCACAACGTTTTTAATTTTTTCAGGGTAGGAGAGTGCTACGGCATAACTCAAAATGGTGCCTTGACTAAAACCAAGAAGACTTACATTTTCTGAATTGAGCTTATAGGCGTTGCAGGCTTCTTCAATAAAGGCGATAATTTTATCTCGAGATGCGATAGCTTGTTCATCATCGCTCCATTTACCCTGGTCCGCATCAAAATTGATGGCATACCACGCGTGTCCATAAGGCTCTAAGTCATAAGGCGCACGTACGGAAATTATAAAAAGTTCTTCGGGCAATTCGCTTGCGAAAGAGAACAAATCTTCTTCGTTACTTCCGTAGCCATGCAACATAAAAAGCACTGGAGCTTCAGTTGATGATTGGGTTGCTGGTCGTATTAAATGTTCTAAAGATAAGTTGGTGGGGGTCATTGGTGATATTTATTGAATAAAAGTAAACCATTTTTGAAAGTATTCCCCAACTATGGGAATTTGACTTTTCTTGTTTTTTAATACTCCTGCAAAACTAAAAACCCAAAGCCCAAAGTAAATTATAAAAAGTACCTCCCAAGCGAACGGAATAGCGGTATAGTTTAAAAAAATGACAAGCGCGTGAAAGGTAATATGCAAACCAAATGTTTGTCGAATATAGAAACGGGCAAAACCGTTTTTAGGTTCTAGATTCATTGTAATCGCAATAAGACAGCCAACCAAGGTAAAATGTGCTACTAGGGCCGCTGTTTTTCCTTTGGATATTTCTTCTTCCAAAACTAATTAAATAGGGTTTTTTTATTATTAATACAACCGTAGACACTTCCCTTTAAAGATTTGCCTAAAAAAATACTGTTCTTTGAGGTGGATTTAATGTGAGACTTTTCAAAAGTAAATTCCCCATCCGGATTAAAAAGGGTTAGGCAGGCGATTTCACCTTCTTTTAATTTTGAACTTTCAATTCCAAATCGCTCTTTTCCTTTAGTCAATAGGGCGATAGTTTCTTCTATAGAAAACAGTGTATTTAAGGTGCCAAAGGCACTTTCTAGACCAATACTGCCAAATTCGGCATTATCAAACTCGACACGTTTTTGTTCGATATCTATTGGAGTATGGTCTGAGGTAACAAAATCTATGGTTCCTGTTTGAAGTCCTTTTAATAAGGCCTTACAGTCTTTTTGACTTCGTAAAGGTGGTCTTACCTTATAGCTCGAATCAAAGGTTTCCAATTCATTATCCGACAGCATAAGATTGTGAATTGCTACACTTGCTGTAACATTTAGGCCTTTCTTTTTGGCATCGGCAATAAGTTTGACGGCATTTGATGTAGAAACCGTTGGTATATGTAGCTTACCGCCAGTATATTCTAAAATGTAAAGATCCCTTACCAGCTGCAGTTCTTCAGAAAGCGAAGGAATTCCCTTTAAACCTAATCTTGTAGAAATCTCTCCTTCGTTAACGGTTCCTTTTCCCTTTATTTGAAGTTCTTCGGGGTACGATAATACTAAACCATCAAAATTTTGGGCATACAATAACCCTATTTTCAAAAGATTTGCATCTTTTAAAGAACTTTTATAATCATAAAAGGCGACCGCTCCAGCATTCTGCATATCGTACAATTCTGCTAAATGCGCGCCATCTCCATTAGCAGTAAAATTGCCCATAGGATGCAGCGAGGTTGCGTACCCTTTACTACGTTGCTTTAAAAATATAATATCAGAGCTGGAATCTGGTTTTGGGTTGGTATTGGGATTCAATACAACATCGGTAAAACCGCTAGATGCGGCGACTTTTAATCCGTTTGCGATAGTTTCACGTTCTTCAAAACCAGGTTCACCAAAACTTACACTGCTATCGAACCACCCAAGCGATATGTGAAGGTTATCTAACTTAATTTCTTTTGCTCCTTTTGGGGAATCAATTTTCGATGCAATCTTCTGTATTACACCATCTTTAATATGAATATCTCGCTTTTTTCGATGAATGGAAGGGCTGTTTGAATCGATAATTGTTGCAGACCTTAGAAGTATATTCATGCAAGAAATTTTTGTATCAGCACTTCTACCAATGCGAAGACCAGTGCAAAAATAATAAACCATTTCCAATATTGGGTAATGGAGTTGTCTTTAGCTAATTTTTCAAATAGGGTAGTAACGCTATTTTGTATCGTTGAAGCATTTAATGCTGTGATATCACGGTAGCGAAGTACACTTTCATCACGACTAAAATTAAAACTTAGGTTTTTAAGGGTGTCCTGAGCACCCAACAAACTGTATGTGCCATCTTCTTTTGGGTTATCATTGAAGGTGAGTCTCACTTTGTTTGATAATGATTGTTGTAAGGGAATAAATTCTATACCCGGCTTGGCCACTTTTAGCACTCTATCTTTTTCAATTTTCTCCGAGATATCTATCGTACTTGAAGCCCCGATTGTATGATATAATGAGGGTATTTTTAGACTATTAATTCCAATATTGTAAAAAGTGGGAACGATTAGCGGGGCATTAATAAAATTTGAATTTTCGTTATCCAATGAAGCAGTAAAAATGTACACATTTTTATTCGCTAGTAAAAATGGGGCTCCATTTGCGAAGGATAAAGCTTTGGGACTATTCGAACTAACCTGCCAATATGTATTTACCTGGGGATACTCAAAATTAGTTACTTTTTTTTCAAATACGCTTTGAAATAAAGGATGGTCAAAGGCGATAGTTGTAATGTCTTGCTTTTGTTCGATCTTTGAAATGTACCTAGTAGCAAATTGATTGGATAAAAATGGGTTATAGGTTGTAATATCTGAATCTATTGATGGTATTATCACTAAGCTTCCTCCTTTTTCATAGAAGGCACTTAATACGGTTTGTAAACTAGTTGGTATGGCATTGAGCCCATTAAGTATGATTAGATTTTTATTGTTTACTTCGCTATAATTCAAGTCTTTAAGCTCAAAATTTAGAAAGCTAAATTCCTCTTCAGAAAAAATTCTTTTCAAAAAGGTAGCTTTTGATTCACTTATGGCCAATACTTCTATTTTATCCTTTTCATCGATATTAAAATAGAAGTTGTTGTCATATGCCAGTCCATTATCAGATAGTGACACGCGACCTTTAATAAGTTTGTTTTTTGGAAGTGAAAAAGTAGTGACCGAAACTCCATTAGGGCTGTGAGTTGCCGCAGTTTTTGCAATGAGCTTAGCATCGTTGAAAATAGATATAGGTATACTTTCATACTTAGGTATTCCAGTAACTTTAATGTTGAGTTCTATTTGTTCTTTTGAAGTGTTTTTAAGGTATAGCGAGTCAATTGAAATGTTTTCAAAAGAATCTGGTTTAAAATCTACGAGATGCACCGAAATATCTTGAATGGAATCGGCAGCTTGGTTTATTGCTTTTTCTTGAAAATCTGAAATAAAAACTAGTTCTTTTTGGGTATTTGAATTTTTACTATAGAGCGTCTTTGCCTTGAGCACAACTTCAGTATAGGTAAGCTGTTTTGAGCCGTAATCTAAAGTCAATAATTTATTTTGAACATTCTTCAGTTCAATATCCTTAAAAGTTTTATTGTTCGTGAAGAGGCTGAATTTAGATGTTGGTGGAATGTGTTTTAGCAGCTCTTGAACAGCTTGTTCCAATAACGTAAATCCATCTTTCTTTGCCTGCATGCTAAAAGAATCGTCTAAGTAAATAACCATTTCTTTTTCTTTAAGGGCAATACTTTTTGCAAAGAATGGTTGCGCAAATGCAAGAATGAGGCACGCGAGAAGAAATAGTCTGGTGAGTAAAAGAAACCATTTTTTTAGACTATTACTTTTTCTAGATTCTGAAACAACTTTTTGCAGCATAGCTACATTGGTAAAAGGTGTTTTCTTAAACCGTCTTAGTTGAAAAAGATGAATGATTATAGGAATCAGAAGTAAAAAAAGAGCCCAAAGAATTTCTGGATGTTTAAACTGCATTCCGCTATTTGATTGCGTAAATATACAGTTTTAATAAGTTTACCTATTAAGGATTACTTGTTAAGAGTTTGGTAATATTCGCTATTTAGCAGAAAAAGAAATAGTCAAGTGCCTGCTGGTGATGTAGGCTTTTTAAATATTCTTTAATGTCTGATTGGGCGGAAGTATTAGCAACTGTAATTAGACTCTGTGGATTGGTCAAGGACTCTAATTTTGAAAAGTGATGCAACTCTTGGCCATATATTTTTTTATCTATTTTTTTTGGGTTGTCGCATAACCAGAAAAAATCAATATTTTTTTCAATAAGCCCTTTTGCAATTTTCTTACCCTTAAAACCAGCGCCCCATATAACCAAGGGTCTTTTCTCATTATAGTCTAAGTGGAGAAAATAATGCAGTTTAATATCTAAAAAATAGTTTTGGGCATAGTGCTCATGGGTTCTTGAGGTACGCGTATCGTAATCACGCCAAAGCAAGAGGACTTCATTACAAGGAATTATTTTTAGGTTATGCTGATAAAACCTAAAGGTTAAGTCGTAATCTTCAGGGTAACGGTTAGACTGAAAGCCTCCGCAAATATCAAAATCTTCTCGATATACCATCCAACACGGTGACGGAATAACACATTCTTTATAAATTTCAGCGTAATTGGTTCCCAATTCGGTTAATCCGTTAAGCCATTTCTCGTAGCGGGAGTACCCATCACTAATACCTCGGTCAGAAAAATAGCGAACTTGGCCTACCGACACGTTTCCTTTGCCATATTGTAATAAAGATTCCACCATCACCTTGAGTCTATTAGGTTGCATGATATCATCTGAATCCATTCGGGTAATAAAATTCCCCGAACTTTTAGAATAGGCTAGCTGCAGTGCAGGAATAATACCTTGACCTGTATTAGCAAAAACTTTAATCCTATTATCTTTCTCTGCATAGCTGTTAACCAGTACTAAACTATTGTCGGTAGAATGATCATTTATGGCAATAACCTCCCAATTCTGATAAGTCTGTGCTAAAATAGAATCAAGACAGTCCTTTAAGTAATGAACTGTATTTTTGAATGGAATAACAATGCTAACTAAGCTTACATTCATTTAGAGCTTATTCTTTTAAAGCTTTCCCTATTGCTTCGTTAGCCATTTTACTTAAAACCTCATAGCCTTCTTTTGTTAAATGAACTTCGTCTGTTGTAAGTGCTGAAGGCAAACCATTTCTATCATCTGCCATTGCGTTAAAATAGTCTAAGTATTGGACTCCTTTTTGATCGGCTATATTTTTTAGCATTGTATTTAGTTTCGGAATCTTGATATTCGGCGCTAAGCCCGGTCTCCAAGGGTAATCATATGCTGGAAGCACGGAGCATACAATAGGGCAAATGCCGTTAGCTTCTGCTAATTCTACCATTGAAAGGATGTTATCTCTAATCTCTTCTAAGGTCATCGGACCCGTATTACCCGCAATATCATTCGTGCCTGCCAGTATGAGAACCACTTTTGGTTGTAATGCGATTACATCTTGCCGAAAGCGAAGTAACATTTGTGGAGTTGTTTGACCTCCGATTCCCCTATTGATATAAGAGGGATTTTCGAAAAAAGACGATGTCCAACCCTCGGTAATGGAATTACCCATAAATACAACACGATTTTCATCGGCTGGTTGGGCCAGCAATTTTTCGTTTGAAGCCTTGTATTTATCCAAGTTTGCCCAATCTTGAGCGTTCGATTTTTTTAAAAAAGAAAAGAAGCTTAGCAGCACGAGTATTTTTATTTTGAACATAATTGTCGATTGTAGCAAAAACTTAGTTTTTTGGAGGACTGATCATAATATGTGCCCTGTGCGTACCTGGATTCATTAGCCACGCATGACCTGGAGGCGCAGGTGAGGTAGGTAGGCCAGTAGATGCTCCTGTGGCGAACGGAACATAAAAAACATACCTTAGGTAACCATCTTCGATTTCTTTGGTTTCTTTGTTGACGACCCCGGTAAAAACGCAAAGCGTTGTTTTATCGGGCAATCTCAGTTTGCCCGATTTTACTTCTTTTTCCCGAATATCAAAGATCTCTTGAAATGCTTTTCCTTCCGCTTTTAAAGCCCTGCCTCGAGCCATAAATTCGTCTAAATCTTTGTGATACGCAGCTGTTGAGAAATTGGTTTTTTTGGGATCAGACGCTAAGGCAATATAATCGTTTGTGCCTTCTCTTAAAGTTGTAAAATTGCCTGAAGTATCATAACCATAAACTTTTGCACCCTCTTTATAATCTATTGGTACGGCCATTAGCGCGGTCTTTATCTGCCATTCTTTCGATGGTATTTCTTGCCCGATGCTAAAACAGCTGAAAATTAGGGCCGTTATCAAAAATAGATTTTTCATAATAGGGTATTTAATATTTGGCACTTTTGCCTGTATTAGCGGTTCTTTTAATAAAAGCCCTGATGTCTTCATTGGCTTTTTTAAGGTCTTCACGCCTTAAATACATCATATGGCCAGAACGGTAGCCCTTGAATTCAAAGCGGTCTTTCATGCGACCACTAGGGTCAACATGCCACATGGTATATTTAGCGTTAAAATAGGTCGTTGCCCCATCATAATAGCCCGATTGCACCAGAACGTTTAGGTAAGGATTCTGTGCCATTGCCTGACGAAGGTCATCACGGGTAGTATCATTTTCATTGTTCCATGGCCGCACCGGACCAAACATATTGTATTTGATATCCGTTTTAAAATTTAACTCTTCCTGCAAGTAATAATTTATGGCAGGTGTAAAACTATGCAGCCAAGAGGTGAGTTCAGAATTGTAATCGGGTCTGCTCCCAATAGACTT
Source organism: Croceitalea marina (assembly GCF_042684265.1). Lineage (NCBI taxonomy): Bacteria > Pseudomonadati > Bacteroidota > Flavobacteriia > Flavobacteriales > Flavobacteriaceae > Croceitalea > Croceitalea marina. Next base: position 182,503 of record NZ_JBHULB010000011.1, read on the forward strand.
TTTATCGATTCCTTTATAACGACTATCTAAACGGCCAACGGTAAAATCTCCTTTATTTTTCAAAAGATTTTTCCAAAAGAAAGAGGTTGGCACATCTAAGTTGTGGTCTAAAATATCTTCTTGATTCAATCCGGAATAATAGGCCATTTTTTTAGCGGTTTCTTTTTTTTCGGCATCAGAAATGAAACCGCCTTTTGCAATAGCAGGTATAAGGCTATTTATGGTATAGGACTCAGATTCGGGCAGCACTTCTAACAAATCTTTATTCTGCAGTTCTGCTGGTAACATTTTATGATGCCAGGCAGCAGCTGTAAAATAGGGGAGGTTCAAAGCACTTGAAACGGGGCCGCCCACCCTAATAACTTTATAGTCGGCCGGTGAAACCATGATAACCCCATTCAGATACATCCATTGTTGATTTTGCAAAGCCAATGAAAGACCCATAACCCGGGTACCACCATAGCTTTCACCTACAATATATTTTGGCGAACGCCATCTATTATTTCTTGTAACAAATGTATTTAGCCATTCGGCCAAGTATTTGATATCCGCATTTATGCCAAAAAACTTATCGCGATCAACCTCTTTGCCAGTTTCTGGAATTGTTCTTGAATATCCGGTATTGGCGGGATTTACATAAACGATATCGGTCACATCAAGTACAGAAAATGGATTAGATTTCACTCCATAAGGCTGAACGGGATATCCCTCATCATCAATTTTTAGGACTTTTGGTCCTGTATACGCCAAATGCATCCATACCGAACCCGAACCTGGGCCACCATTAAACGAAATCAATAAAGGTCTGTCAGCTCTATTTTTAATATTATTTCTGGTGTAGTATGTATAGTGAAGCGAAGCTATTGGTTTACCCATTTCGTCCCAAACGGGTTGTGTGCCTGTAGTTGCTGTATACGTAAAACTTATACCGTTGATAGTGGCACTATGTTGTGTAGTGACAGTGGTATCAATCGGTAGTTTACGTTCTTGAGAAAATGCCAATAATGTAAAGCAAAGGCATAGGGTAAATAAAACTGGTTTATTCATTTAAATAAGTACGTTAGTTGAATTCTAAAAATAAGAATTTTGAGCCAGAAACATCTTAGTAGCTCAGCTGTATATCAATTTTATATCTTTAAGAGAAGAAATTCATCATCATGAGAAAAATAACACGACGAAAGTTTAATACCACTTTAGTAAAAGGATTAGGGGGCTCAGCATTGACCGCTCATATGCCATTGGCCTGTGCAATGGGCAGTAAGCAAGATAAAAAGAAATTAGGAATAGCCCTTGTAGGGCTAGGTAGCTATAGCACGTACCAATTGGCGCCGGCATTATTAGATACACAACATTGTTATCTGGCCGGTATAGTTACGGGAAGCCCGGATAAAGAAAAAATATGGGGGTCGAAGTATAATATACCTGAGGGAAACATCTATAACTATGATAATTTTGACGCCATAAAGGATAACAAAGAAATTGATGTAGTTTACGTAGTACTACCCAATTCTATGCATGCTGATTTTTCTATAAGGGCAGCAAAAGCCGGTAAACATGTGATATGTGAAAAGCCAATGGCAATGAATGTTGAAGAATGTGATGCCATCATAAAGGCGTGCAGCGAAAACAATGTTAAGTTGGGAATTGGTTATCGTTTACATTCCGAACCTTACACACAAGAAGTAAAACGATTTGTAAGAGAAAAAACCTTTGGTAATGTCAGGTATATTTCTGCGGATGCAGGCTATTATTCTGGAAGTAATCCAGAGCAATGGCGTTTAAATAAGAAGCTTTCTGGTGGAGGGGCTTTAATGAATATGGGGGTATATGCGATACAAAGTGTTATATACGGGACTGGTGAAAATCCTATTTCTGTTTCTGCACAAGAATTCAGTACCAGACCAGAATATTTTAAAGGTACAGATGAAACGATAACGGCACAATTCGAATTTAAAAGTGGGGTGGTGGGCACTATCATGACATCACATAACATAAGTGCAAATAGATTACATGCAAAATGTGAAAGGGGTTGGTTCGAATTGGACCCGGCGAGCACTTATATTCCGCTAGCAGGAAGAACATCAAAAGGTGAACTAAACTTTAAACAAGAAAGTCAACAAAAACTACAAATGGATGATTTTGCCAAACATGTTCTTTTTGATGCTCCCAATCTAGTGCCTGGTGAAATGGGGAAACGAGATATGATGATTGTAGAAGCCATTTACAAATCCATTTCTGAAGGTGGAAAGAAGCAGGCTTTAAGTTTCGAGTCTAATTTCGGCTTTGGAGGATGAGTTAATACAATAATCTTTAAAATTTTTCAAAAACTCCTAATCCAAACAGTGCAAAATCATATTTGACAGGGTCGTTAGGGTCTAGTTTTCGTAGGTTGTTGTCCAACTCCACAAGTGCTTTGGCATCATTCTGTCCACGCTTCAATAGCTTTAACTTCCTGGCAACATTTCCTGAGTGTACGTCCAATGGGCAAGACAGCTTTGAAGGTGAAATAGCTTTCCATAAACCAAAATCAACACCTTTGTCCGATGGCCGTACCATCCACCTTAAAAACATATTGATGCGTTTTGCAGCGGAACCTTTTAATGGGTCAGAAACATGTTTTTGCGTACGCTGCAGGTGCTCCAACTCAAAAAAACATTCCTTGTACTTACTTATGGTTCCTTGAACCGATTGCGCTTCTTGATGTCTAGTGAAAACGGATTCAAGCCCTCCATGATTACAATAAATATGCTGCAAGGCTTTGACGAAATACTTTAAATCATCCCCATTAAACGTGCGATGTACAAAATTTGATAAGTTGTCTAAATCTGATTCTGTATGATTTAAAACAAAATCGTGAGGTGAATTATCCAATAGCTGCATCAATTTTAATGCATTGTTTATGATACTTTTTCTATTTCCCCAGGCTATTGTTGCCGTTAGAAAGGCACTTATTTCAATATCCTCTTTTTTAGTAAACCGGTGTGGTATTTGCAAAGGGTCACTTTCTAAAAATTTAGGGTGCTCGTATTGTTCCGCTTTTTCATCTAAGAAAGATTTTAGTTCAGAACTGTTCATTCAAAAGGGATATCTAAAAGTTTCATTATAATGAAGGGACCGATTAGAATTAGATTATGTGCAGCATGTAAGAGCATGGACCAGACCAAGCCAAGTTTGGTTCGGATAAAACCTAAAAAAATACCCGCAGAGATTTGTGGGGCAACTAAAACCGGAATCAGCCAATAATAGTCATCAATATTTTGAAAATTACCGATATGGATTACCCCAAATAACAAAACTGAAGTATAAAAGGCATACTTAAAGTGTTTCGAGTTCTTAAAAAAGCCTAGCGGGCCTCGAAATATGAACTCTTCTATTACCGGAGCTACAATTACAACAAGAAAAAATAGCAATACGGGAGAATAAGCCTCAAACAGGTCCATTACTGCGTGACCTTCATAATCATAACCAACAATACTTGTAATAAGGCCTGCCAGCATCCCTAGCAGTAGGCTAAAAGCCACTGTTATAGCGGTCAGGGTAAAAAACAGTCTTGTTTTCGTCTTGTTATCTTCGTTAAGCTCTGTATATTCTGGGTTTTTAAAAAACTCAAAAATTTCATTTAGCATATTAACCTTGAATTAAGCCATCTACCATTACTAACTTTCTATCGGCCATATTCGCTAGTTCTTCATTATGGGTCACAATAACAAAAGTCTGACCGAACTCTTTTCTTAAATCGAAGAATAGCTGATGCAGGTTGTCGGCACTTTCAGAGTCAAGGTTACCGCTGGGTTCATCGGCAAAAATTACAGATGGATTATTAATTAAAGACCGTGCAACTGCTACCCGTTGCTGCTCTCCACCAGAAAGTTCATTTGGTTTGTGGTGTATTCGTTCTGATAGACCTAAAAAATTAAGGAGCTCTTTTGCTCTTTTTTCAGCTTCTGTTTTAGCCGTTTTTTTAATAAAAGCTGGTAGGCAAACATTTTCCAAAGCTGTGAACTCGGGCAATAATTGATGAAATTGAAAAATGAAACCAATGTGTTCATTTCTGAATTTTGCCAAGGCCTTATCTGTTAAGGTATTGGTGTTGAAATTGTTTATTTTGATACTGCTTTCGGCCTTATTCGTTGGAATATCTAAAGTACCTAAAATTTGTAATAAGGTTGTTTTACCGGCCCCGGAAGCTCCAACAATTGATACAACCTCTCCTTTCTTTATTTCAATATCCACACCTTTTAAAACCTGAAGGTTTCCATAGAATTTTTGGATATTTGATGCCTGTATCATAGAATTAAAATCAAAAGATGAAAGTAAGCATAAGTTGCAATTGGTAAAAAAAACTTAATCGAAAAGATAAATAATTTTTTTTACGACTATTAAGTAAAAGTTAAAAGCGTGAAAGCTGTTGTATAATCAATAATATTGTTTAACATTTACAAAAAATGAGTGAACAAAATACAAATAGAAGAGAAGTAGCTATTTTCGCCAACGGATGTTTTTGGTGTACAGAGGCCGTTTTTCAGAGATTAAAAGGGGTAAAGGAAGTGGTTTCGGGCTTTACGGGCGGAACGATTAAAAATCCTGCCTACAGAGAAATTACCACAGGACGCACGGGTCATGCCGAGGCGATAAAGATTACTTTTGATTCTTCGGAGGTAACTTATGATGAATTGCTGGAAATATTTTTTGCCACACACGACCCCACGACTTTGAATAGACAAGGCTACGATATTGGCACACAGTACAGAAGTGAGATATTTTATACCACTGAGCGGCAAAAACAGGCCGCGGAAAGTTTTATCGCTTTACTTGAAAAAGAAAATGTTTTTAATTCGCCCATAGTTACTGTAGTATCGGAAGAAAAACCTTTCTACAATGCGGAAGAAGAGCATCAGAATTACTACAACGACAATAAAAACCAACGTTATTGTCAGGTTATTATTAATCCTAAGATTGACAAGTTAAATAAGTACTACTCAAATAAATTGAATACACTCAAAACCTAATATGGCACCATATAAAAATTTAGAAGAATACAACATTGAGGTTACCAACGAAGTAAAAGACCGTTTTTCAAAAATAATCGATGAAATAGGGGAGGATGTTTCAAGAGAGGGTTTGGTAAAAACCCCTGAAAGAGCGGCAAAAGCAATGCTTTTTCTTACCCAAGGCTATCAACAAGATGCCGCTGAAATATTAAAAGGGGCCATGTTTAAGGAGGATTATGATGACATGGTTATCATTAAAGATATCGAGTTGTACTCGCTTTGCGAGCATCATATGTTACCCTTTTTTGGTAAAGCCCATATTGCATATATTCCTAACGGACATATCGTTGGCTTGAGCAAAATACCGCGAATTGTTGATGTTTTTGCTAGAAGATTACAGGTTCAAGAGCGATTGACTCATGATATTTTAGAATGTATAAATACTACTCTAAAGCCTAAAGGGGTTGCTGTTGTAATTGAAGCTTCTCATATGTGTATGATGATGCGCGGTGTTCAAAAACAAAACTCAGTTACCACTACATCTGGTTTTAGAGGACAATTTGAAAAAATAGAAACGCGTAATGAGTTTTTAAAACTGGTTACATCTCGTTTGCACTAATAATTTTGGCACTCCTTTTGTTTTAATTTACGTAAGAATTACTATTTTTCGTGTATGTCAAAATTAAAGGATAAAAAAATCAGGAATCTTTTCCTCGGACTATTGTTTGACGCCTTAGGTATGCTATCTTTTGTTTTGCCTGGGATTGGTGAGTTTTCTGATGTGATTTGGGCACCTCTCGCAGGTTGGCTAATGACACGAATGTATAAAGGAAAACTCGGTCAAGCAGCTGGTGTTGTGACCTTTGTAGAAGAATTGATACCGGGTCTAGATGTAGTTCCCACTTTTACGATTATGTGGGTATACACTTATCTGCTGAGTGGAAAAAAAGCAAAAAAAATAATCGATATATAAAAAGAGCCGCTTTTAGCGGCTCTTTTTATAGGCTTTAGTTAGTTATTAATAGATCAAATGTTGCCGTGGCATCGGTTTCTCCACCAGCCCCGGCTAAAGTACCGTCATTTGGTTTGGTAGGCTCGTGCCTTAATGTCGCGGTTAAAGAAGCAGCACCGGCAGTATTTGTAGCCAATTGAAAAGTAAGTCCTAACGCATTTCCATTGCCGTCAACATCAGTAGTGGCCACACTAGCAATAGAACCTGTTGAACTATAGATAACTTGGTGTTCGTCATCTTCTTCTTCGACTTCTTCGGTGATATCTTCAACAGGACTTTCCGTTTCGTTTAAAAACTGGATAGTTCCGGTATAGGTTGTATTCCCCTCCAAGTCGTTTGAAACCGTAATTACAGGAGCATCTGGTCCATCACCATCTAAATCTTGACTTCGTAATATAATATCTCCATTCATACCGCCGCTCAAGGTCACAATGATCGTGGTTATTGTTTCCTCCTCATTTACCGGTTCCGGATTGCCTTCGTCATCATTGGAGCAAGAACTTAATAATACTCCTCCGAGTACAAATAATGCTAAAAATTTAGTTGTTTTCATAGTTTTCATTTTTAATAATTGGGATTTAATAGTTTTCATTTTAATAATTAAATTTTTGAATATCCGTAATTACTCATAATTTATTATATTTGACTGAACCTAAATCACTTGGCTTATGAATTTATTTACGTTTAGTGCTCATTTCGGGGACGAGGAGGCCTGTAGATTACATTTTAAAG